>JAFGEN010000164.1 GCA_016931595.1 Candidatus Aminicenantota bacterium
GCGGCCGATGAAGCCGTCCATCCGGACGAACAGGTCTTCCATGACTTCGGGTCCGAGGGCGGCCGGTCCTTTTTTCAAGGCCGGGTGCCCGGGGTCCAGGTACCTCCAGAACATATGGCTGATTGCATCCGTGGTCTCGAAAACCGCCGCGACCATCCCTCGTTTCATCTTGGCCAGGGCGTTGAAGAACATCTTCTCCCACTCGTCGTGAAAGGCGTAGGTCAGCTCGAGGAACTGCTTTTCATCCAGGGCGCCTTCGTTGAGGGCCCAGGTGTCGTTGGCTTCGCCCAGGGTGACGAACGGCCCCTGGAGCTTTCCGAGGTAGACCGAGTAATAGAAAGGGTGGGAGATGGGAAGGGCGGGCTTTTCCGGGTCGAGGTTGAGCGGCGTGACATACATCTCGAAGTGCGGCGAAACGCTCGTCACCAGGAACTTGGCGATGGCCCGGATCTTGATTCCCAGGCCCGGCTTGAATGTCAGCCCGACCCAGGGGGAGAATCGGCCGGGTTTCAAATCGAAGGTTTTGCCCGAGATGTCGACACGGACGGCGTCGCGGTCCCGGTCGAGGGTGATTTTGAGGGGGATCCGGATTTCGACCGGCTTCTCCAGCATGGTGTTTTCCGGCCCGGACAGGAATGTTTCAATCCGGTTGTCCATGATCTCGACCGGGAAGAAGACTCCTCCCTCGGCCTTCTGGACCTTGGCCGGGTCGGAGGTGAAGAAGGAGAACGTCCCCTGGCTGCCTTTCAGGTCGGGGGCGCACATGCCCGAAAGGAGGTGCCCGTTGAATTTTTCCGGCGGGAACGTGATCGGGACTCTTAGGACCGTGCTCATGATTCCCTTTCGGCCGAGGATCGTCCAGAAGGGGATGCTGCGGCGCAGGCCCTGGATGACCGGCTTGGATAACGGGACGCGGTACTTGCCCAGGCGGAGGGTTCGTTTCGGGCCGGAAATCCGGGCCGAGGACAGGTCGGGGAGATAGGTCTTGGGATCTCGGCTGAGAAAATCGAAAATGTTGTGCTTAGAGGGCTCGGAACCGGTCATGAACGATGACCAGGCAACCGGCGAAATGGCCGGGGTCGTGGTTTGGAGGCGGCCGTAAAACCCGCGGTCCCGGAGCTCGGCCAGGTTCGGGAGTTTGCCCTCGGCCATGAATTGTTCGGCCAGCTCCGGGGCCATGCCGTCCAGGCCGACGATCACGACCCGGTCCACCTTGCTCCCCCGGAAGGCTTTGCGGCCTCGGAACAGCCGCCAGACGGCCCGGAACGGCCAGAGAAGGAGAGAGAGAAAGGCCAGGATGAAGGTCAGAAAAAGGATGAGAAAGGAGGAGAGGAAAGCGAATCCCGCCCCCGGCCCGATATAGGCCGAAAGAGGAATCCCGACGAACAGGAGGAAGGATGTAAACAGAATGGATCTGACCGCGGCCGAGGGGAAGCAACCAGCCCTCATCAGAAGCGGTCCGAGATGATTTTGGCCAGGTCGGAGATCTGGAGGTCCGAACCGAAGTCGTTCTTGGCCAGGAAGAAAGCGTCGTTCCAGGTGTGCATTCCCTGAAGGCCCGGCGACCGGCCGAAGATCTCCCTCCGCTTGATCGAACCCTTCATGTCGAACCCTGGCTCCGGAACCACGATCAAGTCCGGTCCCATGACCGCATATGGACCGGAATAGATCTCCTTGGTGTCGAAAACCTTGTGGACGACTTTTTTCCCCTCGAACTCGAGCTTCTCGAGCCGCCGGGTGATTTCTTCCTTGAGGACCTTGGCCTCGGCCGCGAGGATGCGGCCGTTTGGAAAGCGCTTGACGTGATGGATATAGATGCGGTTGGGGTCCAGTGCGAATGCCTTTGTCCTGGCCGAGACGTCCTCGAATCCGCCGGGCTGGCTTTTATTGAATCTGAGATACTTTTCTTTTTCCAGCCAGGCGTTGAGGTAGACCTCCTGGATGATCCCCGTGAAGCCGTGGTCGGAAAGGAAAAAAATGTTTTCTTCGTCGGCGGGAGTCTTGCGGAAGGCGCTGTAGATTTTCGAGATCAGGCGGTCGATCTGGCGGTAGTATTCGAGAAAATTCTGATGCTGGGGGTGGCGGGGGTCCAGGCCGGCGTTCCAGAGGAAATGGTGCAGCCGGTCCGTTCCGGTCAGGACGAACTCGAAGTAATCCCACTCGTCCTCCCAGAAGATATTCATGGCTTTCTGCCGGCTCATGAACGTCTTGATGAGGTCCTGCCAGAGGAAAGCGGGGTTGCCTCTTGCCTTGACGGTGTCGATGTCGATCTGGTAACCCATCTGCTCCAGGCTCCCCTTGAGCTCGGGAGGCCAGACGGCCTTGCCCAGGTCCAGGGCGACGAACCCGGAGATCATCGCTCCGTTCAGACGGCGGGCCGGATAGGTCGAGGGCTGATTGATGATGATCGAGCGGACGCCCTTTTCGGCCAGGACGTCCCAGAACGGAGGAACCTTGACATCGTTGTAGTTGGGAAAACGGAGTTCATAGGACCGCGGTTTGAAGTCTGTGAATCCGAAAATACCGTGTGTTCCGGGATTGGTCCCGGTCATAAAATTGGTCCAGCTGACGGAGGAGATCTCCGGAAGGCTGGCTTTCATCTTGTGGAGCCGGCCGGAATCGATGATCCGGCCGAGAGCGGACATCACTCCCGTCCGGGCCAGATGCTCGAGAAGGCCGAAAGGAACCCCATCCAACCCGATGACGCAAACCCTGTTTTTGATCTTTTTCTTTATACTGGCCATCTGGCGGCATTATAACACACCGGTCAAAGTGTTTTTCTTCGTAAGTCCATGGTAATGACCGTTTTAACCCTTTGACGAAGGTCGGGACGTTCAAGATATATCACAATTTATATGAGTCTAAATTCAATAAAATAAATAAGAAAGCGGCGGGCCGGGGCGGCCCCTGACCCGCGGTTTGATGATTTTGATATTTTAAAAATTTTCTCCGAAAATCCCGCTTTTTGGGGGTTGACCTGGATGATTCACGAGTTGAGTTGACGGAGATACAAGGGATTGGTAGAGTGTCGTTCCTGAGAGGATTAACCCATGAATCCGACCGAACGGATGATTCAAATTCTCGAACGGCGCTACAAAAAGATGACGCCTGGCAGTCTCCGTATCTTTCGCCGGGCGGAGAAAGCCATGATCCGCGGGGGAAGCCATTCCCTCCGCCTGCTGTCTCCTTATCCGTTTTTCGTTAAAAACGCCTCCGGCCCCTCCGTGATCGATATCGACGGGAACGAGTATCTCGACTTCTGGCAGGGCCACTATGCCAACATCCTGGGCCATAACCCTGGCTTAACCGTTCCCGGGGATAAGAACGCCGGTCTGGAGGAGGAATCGCTCCACACCGGCTTCGAGGTGGAAACCCAGGTCCGGCTGGCCGAATTGCTGCTCAAGTTGATCGGCTGGAAAGGGCACAAGGTCCGTTTTACGACGTCGGGCACGCTGGCCGCCATGTACGCGGTCATGCTGGCCCTCGGAAAAACCGGCCGGGACGAAATCGTCAAAATCGGCGGCGGCTGGCACGGCGCTTCCCCCTTGCTCCTCAAGGGGGTCAAGTTCGACCCCGAGAGGGGATTCAGGCAAATCGAGTCGGCCGGCGTTCCAGAGTCCCTAGGCCGGAAAATCCATATCGTCCGTTTCAATGATCCCGACGGATTGGAACGGCTTTTTCAAAAGCGCGGAGATCGAATCGCCTGCTTCATCCTCGAACCCTATCTCGGGACCGGCGGTTTCCTGCCGGCGACACGGGAATTCCTCAGCGAGGCCAGGCGGTTGACGGCCCGCTGCGGCGCCGTCCTCATTTTCGACGAAATCATCTCCGGCTTTCGCTTTGCCCCGACCGGGGTGCAGCGCCTGGCCGGAATCGAACCCGACCTGTCCACGTTCGGCAAGGTCATCGGCGGCGGACACGCCGTGGCCGCCGTCCTGGGCAAGGCGGAGATCATGGATTGCATTCAAGCCGGACCGGGGCGCCGGAACCGCGTCCAGTTTACGGGCGGCACGTTTTCGGCCCATCCTCAATATCTGCGGGCCGGACTGAAGATGCTCCTCCGGCTCGTCGCCCAGGCCGGTGAAATCTATCCCCGGATCGCGGCCATGGGCGAACGTCTCAGGACCCGGGTTGAGGAAGTCTTTGCCGCCGAGGGATACAACGTGTATTGCACGGGACGCGGAAACGAAGTGGTCGGCGGAAGCTCTCTCCTCATGGTCAATTTCCTCCGTTCCGGCCGTCCGGTCCGGCGGGCCGAGGATGTCCAGGACCCGCGCCTGTCGAATATCCGTCTGCGGGAGGAAATTCTACGGCTGGCCCTGTTGACTCGGGGCGTGCATGCGGTTCACGGGGGAGGGGCGGTTTCCGCGGCCCACGCGGAACAAGACATCGACCGGGCGGTCGAAGCCTTCGCCGAGACGGCCCGGCTCTTTAAAAAATCCGGGATCAGTTGACCGGGGCCTCTTCGGCCGCGGCCTGGGCGAGGATGTAGTCGGGAATCCGGATCCCGTACTTCTCCGGGTCGAGGGTCTTGACGATCGTTCGTGTGAACCGGTGGGTGTCGGGGTCGATCTCCATCAAATCGACTGTCTGCCCGTCGATTTTCCGTCCCTCATGATCCGTGATCAGCTTAATGACCGGCCGCTGGGCCATGGACGGATGGGGATTGGCTTCGATGACAATCCCGATTTCATTGGTGTCGCAGACGACCAGCGACCCGATCGGGAAAACGCCGAGCATGGCCACGAAGACCTTGAAGATCAACGGGTCGAACTCCGCATCCTTGTTTTGGATCATGATATTCAGGGCTTCTTCCCGGGTGAAGGCCCGGGGCCGGTAAACCCGCCTCGTGGTGATGGCGTCGAAGTAATCGGCGATCTTGACGATCCGGCTGAAGAGAGTGGCATTGGGTTTGCGGCGGAACGGGGACCAGTTGTCCTTGTTGGCCTTGTAGTGATGCTCGAAGGCGACGGCCAGGGCCTTGCCCGAGAAGCTCTTGTCTCCCTGGATGCGGAGCATATGCGTGGCCCCGAAGCGGGCGTGCTGGTCCATCAGCTTTTTTTCATCGGGCGTCAATTGGGCCGGCTTGTTGAGGATCGCGTCGGGGATTTCGATTTTGCCCAGGTCGTGGAGGAAGGCTCCGATCCCGAGTTCCATCAACTCCCGGTTGCTGAGTCCGAGGCGGCGGCCCAGGGCCATGGACAGGATGCAGACGTTGACCGAGTGGTTGAGGGTATATTCGTCGTGGTTCTTGATGTTGGTCAGGCCGTAGAGGAAGGCCTCGTCGTCGATCAGGTGGTTGAAAATGGTCTGAATCCAGAGCTTGGTGACATGGATACTGGATACCCGTTCTTCCGTCTTACTCAGTTCTTTCAGGTGGGCGATTCCCAGAAAATAGGTCTGGGTGGCCAGCCGATTCCGTTTTTCCTTGGTAGCGTTGAAATCGATCTTATCGGCCTTTTCCAGTGTGACGTGGGGAAAATCCTCGGTCAGGACGGCGGCCTGGAATTCCTCGAAGGTCAGCCTGGAATGGGGGTCCTGCCGGGTGAGAAGGACGATGAACCGGGAGAGCTCGGCTCCGTCGAGGCCTTCGCTCAAGGTCAGGGTGCCGACTTCCCTGCGGGCGAACTCCGCCAGCAGAGATTTGTTGATGTGGAAGTCGGAATAATGGAAGCGAACCCGGTTGAAATTAATGAAAAACGCGTTGCGCCTGACTTGGATCAGGAGACGCCCCTGGCGACGGAGGGGCCCTTTCAAGGCATTGATCAGTGTCTGGGCCTGGTCCTGGAAATTCGCGTTGTTGGCGTCGTGGATCTTGGCGATCTTAAGGACGACATACAATCGGTAGAGGATGTCGTAGGCCGCCTGGTGGCTGAAGGAAAGATCCTTCTCGTCGTTCATGCGTCCTCCCGGCGCCGGTCGGCCCGTTTTCGCAGGGCTTGGGCGCAGGCCGTGGCCACGGCTTGGTTGCCGACCTGGGAGCCGGCCTGCAAGGCTTCCCGGGCGGCGGGGATTTTCATTGCCGCCAGGCCGGCCACGGCCAGCAGCCGGGTTTCCTGGAGACGCTCTCGACCAAAAAGACGTCTTTTCCGGACCAGGTTTTTCAGGGCCTCAGCCGCCTCGGCGGTATTGGACCGGCCGACGGCCAGGAGAAGCGTCCCGCGTTCGATCGAGCTGCGGGCCAGGAAGGCCTTGCCTTGGATGATTTGCAGGACTTGAGCCAGGGCCCTCTCGTCGGTGTCCAATCTGGCGGCCCGGCCCGCTTCGATCCGGACGCGTTCATCCGGGTCGTTGAGGTATTCCAGGATCAGCTTGCGGGCGATGTCGTGGGACAGGGTGCCGAGCGTGCGGACGGCCTCCAGCCGGATTTCGGAGTGTTCCGATTTGGCGAAGTTGGCCAGTTGAAGGACGGCCTTCTTGTCGTCCTGTTCGCCCAGGAGTGCGATGAGCGTCTTGGTCAGGTCCGGCTTGCGGCTCTGGGCCATCGCCACGGTCTCGGCCGGATGGTCCCGGATCATGATTCGAAGATATTCGACGCCGGCCTCGTGCCAGGAGGATTCGGACGAACTTTCGAAAACATCGGTCCCGATCGGCAGCATTCGCGGCCCCAACCAGGCCAGGAATTCGTACAGCGTCCGGGGGTCGTCGACTCGTTCCGGCCTTGCGATCTCGCGGATGACGCCGATGTCGGCCTCGAGGGTGATCTCCCGAATCGTCTTGAGAAGGGCCTCCGACCGGACGGGGGAGGAAGACCGGAGCGCCTTCTGCAGGTCGGACATGGAGTTGAGGAGAAGGACGGCGTTGCCCAAGTCGGCCCGTTTGAACAGCTGCTGAAGGTAGGACTCGAGATACCCCAGGATTTCGACGAACTTGTCCTGGCGGTCCTCCAGATAGAGGACCTCGAAGACCGTTTCGATGAATTCTTTGTCGGACGATACGTCGTGCTCGGCCGTGACCATCGATTCCAGGCTGGATTGGTCGGTCCGGTCGAACGTTTCGAAAAAATTGGCCAGTCCGGCGGCGTCCTTGGACAGGGTCCGGCTGACCTCCTGGCTCCGGGCATTGGCCGCAGCCTGGTCCTCGGTGTCTAGACGGATCCGGCCGGAGAACAGCTGGTTCCGGTCGACCTGCAGCTCCAGGGGCCGTCCTTCCAGGCCGGCGGCGACCTTGGCTTCCAGAAAGCCTTCAGCCGCGTCGTAACGGATGAATTCGAAGTCCCGCTCCCAGAGCTCTTCGATGAGGTCGCTTTCCCCGGTGGGCCGCTCGGCGAAATTCGCCGTGATCTCCAGGAAATCATAGAGTTCCTCCCGGGTCAACCCGGGGATGAAGGTCAGGGCCCGCATCCCTTCGTTGAAATAGAGAAAAGGGAGGCTTTTGATGCCGCTGTCTTCCTGGAAGACGATTCCGCCGGCGAAGATGAAGACATTTTCCTTGATTTCGATCTCGAATTCGCCCTTTTCTTCAAGAAACGAAGTGAGGCGATGGTAAAGATTATCCCGGAATTTCGTCACGTTGATGTGACCGAACGGATAGAGCCTCATGGCCGCGATCGTATGGACGAAACGGCCGATGATATCCTTGACCTGACGGATAGTCTCTCCGTCCACGGGGAAGGGGAACGAACCGGGTTTGTGTTCCATTCAGTGGCCGCCCGCCGCGGCTTCTAATAAGATATGCATTTTACCCGGAAAAATCAAACGAACGGATGGATCATTCAGGTTAGACGCGCCGGCGAAGGACCTCGTCCTCGTACCGCCGGATGGGCTCTACGAAACCCGTCCCGGCCGGGACTTCAAACCGGCGGCAGAATTCGTCCCAAACGGCGCCCAGCGGGAGCATCGGGGCGTTTTCCCGGATGGACAGCCGGGCCATCCCGTCGCCCCGGCGGTCGGCTTCCTCAAGCCGCGCCCAGGGCTGGAGCAAGGCCTGGAGGAGGCCCTTGAGGACGGCCCGGGCTCCGATGACCCAGGCGCCGATCCGGTTGAGGCTGCCGTCGAAGTAATCCAGGGCCAGGTTGACGCGGTCCCAGGCCGCGGCCCGGACGAGTTCCCCGCAGACCTCGGAGATCTCATCGGTCAGCAGGACGACATGGTCGCTGTCCCAGCGCAGCCCGCGGCTGAAGTGAATGACCAGCCCGGGGACGAAGGGAAGGAGAGCCGAGATTTTATCGGCCACCGACTCGGTCGGATGAAAATGCCCGAGATCGAGGCAGAGAAACTTCCGCCGGGAGACTGCGTATCCCGCATAGAATTCGTTGGACCCGACGACGAAGGCTTCGCTGCCGAGGCCGAAGAGCTTGCCCTCGAGGGAATCGCGAAGCTCGGCGTCCGGATAAGCCGTTTGATAGATCTCATCGAGGGATTTTTCAAGCCTGGTCCGGAACCCGGCCCTATCGGCGGGCGTTTCCTTCATCCCGTCGGGGATCCAGAGGTTGTGGAGGCAGGGGCTTTTCTGGGTCCTCCCGAAACCGGCGGCCACCTCGCGGCAGGCTATGACATGATCGATCCAGAACCGCCGGACCGCCGGGTCGGGATGGCTCAGGGTCAGGCCCGATTCGGCCATCGGGTGGGAAAAGCAGGTGGCGTTGAAATCGAGGGGCAGGTTCTTTTTCCCGGCCCATTCCCGCCAGCGGGCGAAGTCGGCCGCCCCGATTCGATCGCGTCCGGGATGCTTCGGGCCGAATTCGCCGTAAATCGCATGAAGATTCAAACGGCGTCGGCCGGGAATCAAAGAGAAGGCCAGATCCAGGTCGTCCCGGAGTTCGCCTGCCGTCCGGGCTTTTCCGGGATATGCCCCGGTGACGGCCAGCCCGCCGCCCAGCGTTCCGGCCGCTTGCTCGAACCCGCCGACGTCGTCCCCCTGCCAGCAGTGGAGGGAAATCGGGATGTCGGCCAGGGCGGAGAGGGCGTTTTCGACGTCGACGCCCTCCCCGGCATAGGTCTCCTTCGCGATTTCGAAAGCCTCGCGGGCGCGTTCGTCGCTCATCGGCGTCCATCCTTTCTTTTCGGCTCGACGAGGTTGAAGAATGCGTCATAAGCCTTGTCCCAGGCCTTGGAAACTTTCGGCTCGAATGTTCGAACCTCGAAGGACCGGGCGACGACCGCCCTGATCTCCTCCGGATTTTGGAGCCGGCCCCGGGCCATGGCCTGGACGAGGATATTTCCGACGGCGGTCGCCTCGACCGGCCCGGCGGAGACGGGAAGATGCGTCGCCGCCGCGGTAAAGGCGTTCAAGAGGGCGTTCCGGCTTCCGCCGCCGATCACATGAATTTTCCGGACGGATTTTCCCGAAGCCTCTCGCAGCTGTTCGAGGACATAACGGTACTTCAGGGCCAGGCTTTCCAGGATGCATCGGGCGATCTCGCCCCGCGTTTCCGGAACGGGCTGGATCGACCTGTGGCAGAACCGCTTGATTTCGGCGATCATGTCCGGCGGGTTGAGGAATGCCGGGTCGTCCGGGTCGATGAGAGAACGGAGGGCAGGGGCCGCCTCCGCCTCGGCCCAGAGCCGGTCGTAGGTCAGTCCAGGGTCGTCCTCGAGCCAGCGGCGGAGACACTGCTGGACGAGCCAGAAGCCGTTGATGTTTTTCAGGAAGCGCGTTGTTCCGCCCAGGCCCCGCTCGTTGGTGAAATTGAACCGTTCGGATTCCTCGGTGATGACCGGTCGGTCGGTCTCGATGCCGAACAGCGACCAGGTCCCGGAGCTGATGTAGGCCCAGGCGTCGCCCGAGGCGGGAACGGCGGCCACGGCCGAAGCCGTGTCGTGTCCGGCCACCGCGGTCAGCGGAATCTGGGGACAGCCGCATTCCCGGGCGACCGAGGCGCTCAGGTGGCCGATTTTGGCCCCGGGAAGAACCACCGGACCCAGCAGCCTGGCCGGAAGGTTCAGAGCCGCCAGCAAATCCTCGCACCAGCCGCTTTTCAACGGTTCGGCCAGCTGCGATGTCGAGGCGATCGTCTCGTCGTTGGCTTTCACGCCCGAAAGAAGGTAGGTCAGAAGACCGGGCATGAACAGCAGGCGGGCGGCGGCCCGAAGCTCGGAGGTTCCGGCCAATCCCCGGAGTTGAAAGATCGAGTTGAAGGGGAGCAGCTGAAGCCCGGTCCTTTGATAAAGCCGCTTGCGGGGGATGATCTTTAAAAACGATACCATGGACTCGACATGGAGGTCGTCGCGATACGACACCGGCGGAGCGATGAGCTTCCCTTCGGCATCAAGCAGTCCGAAATCGACCCCCCAGGTGTCCACGGCGGCGCTTTCGATGGAGGCGGCGGCCAGGGCGGCCAGGCCGAGGCCTTTCTTCACCTCCAGGACGAGAGAACCGACGTCCCAGCGGAGCCGGCCGTCCGCCTGGACCGGGGCATTGGGGAAACGGTGGATTTCGCGGATCGAAAGCAGGCCTTTTTCAAGGGTTCCGAGGACGGCCCGGCCGCTCTCCGCGCCGAGGTCAAAAGCCAGATAATTCGAGGAACTCATGGGCTTCGGCTCATTTTGGCTTTTTTCGTTGCCGGACGCAAGCAACCATTTTTCGTAAGGCGTCATCTTTATCTACGTGCGTTACGTATATATCGACGGAAAGGACGAACGATGAAAGACCTGACGCCGCTCGAACAGATGATCCTGGGGGCGATTTGGAGCCTGGAAAATGACGCTTACGGCGTATCCATCAAGAAACGGGTGGCCGACCTCTCCGGACGCGACTTGATGTACGGCACGCTCTACAATGTCCTGAGCCAGCTCGTTCGCAAGGAGCTCGTGGGCAAGTCCCCGGGGGATCCGACCCCGGAAAGGGGAGGCCGCCGGAAAATTTATTACCGGCTGACGCCGGAGGGACGCCGGGCTTTTCGTGAAGCGTTCCAGGTCCAACGGGCGTTTTGGAGCCGGTTGGCCGACCTGGGAAAGGCGGTCGAGCGATGACCCGTCAGGATCAATACACGCCCCAGCGGCCCGAGCGCCAAATCTCGCCTCCTAGGCGTGCAGCCCGGCTTCTCGCCCGGCTCGGGCGATACGACGAGGAATACGCCGTCCGCGGAGATTTGGACGAGGAGTTCGCCGAACGGTTCCGGGATTCGGGCCGCCGCCGGGCCGTCCGCTGGTACCGCAAGCAGGCCTTCTTCGCCCTGGCGTCTTATCTCCGCATCTCCGTTCGATCAGGAGCCGATATGCTGAAAAACTTCGTGAAAATCGCCTTTCGCAACATGGCCCGCTACAAGCTCTATTCGCTGATCAACCTGGCCGGACTGGCCGTGGGACTAGCCTTGGGCCTGTTTGTGGTCCTGTATGCCCGCTATGAGCTGAGCTACGACGGCGCCCATGATCGGCCCGGCGACATCTACCGGGTCATCTCCCGGCAAATCGGGAACGTCTACCAGGGCACCGACTGGTGGGCCGTGTCGCCGGCCGTCCTGGCCGGGGCCATGAAGAGCGAATTTCCCGACGTCGAGCTGGCCTGCCGGGTGACCTCCCGCGGGGGCGTATTCCGGAACGGCGATAAGCTTTTCCGCGAGTCGAGGATTTTTTTCGTCGATCCCGACTTCCTGAAGATCTTCCGGGTTCCGATTTTGGATGGCGCGCCGGCCGACACGCTTCGGGAGCCGTTTACGATCTGGCTGACGATGAACTCGGCCCGAAAATATTTTGGACGCGAAAATCCCGTCGGTAAAACCCTCCTCTACGACAACCGCTTCCCTTTTCGGGTCGCCGGAGTGATCGCCAACTCCCCCGAGCCGTCGCACCTTCGCTTCGATTTCGTCGCCTCCCTGACGTCCATGCCGGAAATTTACGGCGGGGAGTTCGGCCGGGAGTACCTCTCCCGAACCTTGTCGCTCGACTTCACGACCTACGTCCGGCTGCGCCAAGGGGCCGACCCGGCGGCCTTGGAAGGACAACTTCTCGAGCTGGCGAAAAGATACGATGACCCGGGGTTCCGTCAGAACCGCTATGCCCTGCAGCCGCTCGGAAAAATCCATCTCTTCAGCCGCTACAACTTCGACCTGGCCGAGAAAAACGGCGACATCCGGACGGTCTATCTCCTGTCGGCGATCGGTTTGGTCATCCTGCTGGTCGCTTGTTTCAATTTCGTCAACCTCTTCACGGCCCGCTCGGCGACCCGGGCCAAGGAAATCGGCGTCCGCAAGGTCCTGGGGTCGGAGCGCCGGGGCCTCCGTCTCCAGTTTTTCAGCGAAGCGTTTCTCTTCACCGGGCTGGCCTCGATCGCGGCCGTGCTTCTGGTCCGACTGCTTCTCCCGTTGTTCAATGCGCTGGCCGGGACGGACATCGATTTTGCGATGCTGGTGCGTCCGGGAATGCTTTTGGCCGGAAGCGCCATCATCCTTTGCGTCGCGATTCTCTCGGGCGCTTATCCGGCCTTTGTCCTTTCGTCCTGGTCTCCGGTCCCGATTCTCAAGGGCGCGGCGCCCTCCGGGGGAGGAAAATCTTCCCGCCTTCGCAACGCCATGGTCTGCGCCCAGTTCGCCGCCTCGATCGCTTTGCTTGCTTCCACGTTCATCATTTTGGCCCAAATGAAGTTTATCCGGGAGAAGGACCTGGGATTCTCCAAGGACCAGATCATCACGCTCCGGGTCTCCGAGCCGTCCCTGGTCCAAAACGCCGAGGCGTTCCGGGAGGAGGCCCTGAAAAATCCCGGGGTTCTGGATCTCACGGGCTCGGACGTCCTTCCCTCCTATATCGGCGGCGGCGGTCCCAAAAAGATGGAGGACAACCGCGAACTCGTCTTCTACCGGGCTCGCGGCGATTATCGTTTCTTGGATGTGTACGGCATGACCCTCGCCCAGGGCCGGAACTTTTCTCCTGAGCACCCGGCCGACAAAGCGGATTCCGTAATCATTAACGAGGCCGCCGTCCGGGCTCTCGGCTGGAAAGATCCCATCGGAAGGTTGCTGCTGACCGACGGCCAACCCAACCGAGCCCGGGTCATCGGCGTTGTCCGCGATTTCAACTATCACCCTCTCAACCTTCCTGTCATGCCGCTCTGGATCAGGTACAGCGCTTCACTGAACCGGTATTTCTCGGTCAGGATTTCGTCCGCCAATATCCCCGCCACCCTCAAGCACCTGGAGTCGGTCTGGAAAAAGCTGTCCCCGGATTATCCTTTCGAGTATTCGTTCATGGACGAGCGGATCGGCCGGATGTACGACGCCGAGCGTCGCTTCTCCAAGATGTTCGTGGCCTTTTCCGTCCTGGCGACCTTCCTGGCCTGTCTCGGCCTGGTCGGGCTGTCCACGTTCACCGCCGAGCGGCGGATGAAGGAAATCGGCATCCGCCGCGTCCTTGGCGCGTCGGTGCCGGGGGTGGCGACGGTTCTGGCCCGGGGATTCCTGAAATGGGTGGCCGTGGCCGCGCTGGCCGCGTTTCCGATCGCCTACCTGGCCGGAAATTCCTGGCTGGGGAAATTCTCTTACCGGATCGATCTGGGCTGGATGCCTTTTCTTACGGCCCTGGGCGTGGTCCTCGCCCTGGCCTTCGTCTCGGTCATCGTTCAGTCCTGGCGGGCCTCCACGGCCGATCCCGTCCGTTGCCTGAGAAACGAGTAGTCGGCCGCCTCGCGGCCGGGATTCCTTCTTCGCCGCGTTTCCGGTATGATAATTCGAAGGCGAACGAAGGATGCCGCCCGGAATGAATCTCGACGAGAAATTGAAACGATTGAAGAAGGAACGGGAGATGCGATCCCGCGTTCCCGCCGCGGCCGTCGAGAGCACCTGGGAGCGGATCCAGAACGAAGCCGGTCTTTCGACCAAGGAAAAGCTCGAGCGGCTGATCCACCTGACCGAGGGGAAACCCGCCCCTTCCACCCGCAAGCCCGTCCCGTTCGAGCCCGAGCCGCGCAAGCCACTCCAGGTCTTCGAGAACGTCTTCCCGCCCTCCGCCCGGTACGGCAAGCTGAAAATCGAGGACGCCCTGGGAATCGGCGGCGAGGTTCTCCGCTACCTCGGCCGGGACGACGCCTTTCTGGACCTCGACCTGGCCTCGACCGTCTTTCTCGACCTGGAAACCACCGGGCTGTCCGGCGGGACGGGAACGATCCCGTTCCTCGTCGGCCTGGGATATTTTCGCGAGGGATCGTTCGTCGTGGCCCAGTATTTCCTCGGCGACCCGAGCGAGGAAGGCCGAATGCTGGACGAGCTTTCGGCGCTCTTTGCCGAACGGGGCTTCAAATCGCTTCTGACCTACAACGGGAAGGCCTTCGACCTGCCGCTGTTGGAGACGCGGTTCATCCTTCAGCGCAAGCGGCTGGCTCTGTCGGAGATCCCCCACCTGGACTTTCTTTTCGCCGCCCGGTCGCTCTGGAAACACAAGCACGAAAGCTGCCGGCTGTTCCATCTGGCCCAGCAGGTCATCGAGGCGCCCCGGGACGAGGATATTCCGGGGGCCGAAATCCCGTTCCGGTACTTCGACTATCTCCGGACGGGGAATTTCAACCAGATCGAACCGATTCTCTACCATAACCAGGAAGATATCCTGTCGCTCCTCGGACTGGTCATCTCCGGGGCCAAGCTTTTTTCCGAGGAAGACCTCGGCGACGGTTCGGGCCCCGACCCCTTGGACCTGGTCGGCGTCGGCAAGGTCTTCGCCGGGGCGGGGGAGGCGGCCCGTTCGACCCGGATGTTCGAACGGGCTTTGGTCGGCCGGCTTCCCTCTGAAGTCGCGGTCACGGTCGTCCGCAAGCTCACTGTCCAACTGAAAAAAGACGCCGACTGGGAGAAGGCCGTGGCCCTCTGGCAGGAAGGCCTGGGCGCGGACCGGATCTTCTGCTACCGAGAGCTGGCGATGTACTACGAGCACAAGTCGAAGAACCTCGCGGAAGCCGCCCGGATCACCGAGGAAGGGCTGGCCCTGGCCATGGAAACTTCCGCCGCCGAACGGACGGATTTTGAAAAGCGGCTGGCCCGGCTCAACGAAAAAATGCGGAAAGGCGCCGGGGCGGGGAAATCAAACGTCAAGAGGCCTAAGACCGGTCCGGGCCGGTAGAACGGAATATCCCCGGTCACATACCCTGCGGGGGGCTGTCATTTTGCCCCCGTTTCTGGCATAATACCGGCCGTCTCCCGACGAGCCTGTAGCTCAGCTGGATAGAGCGTTTGGCTACGAACCAAAAGGCCGGGGGTTCGAATCCCTCCAGGCTCGTGA
>JAFGEN010000165.1 GCA_016931595.1 Candidatus Aminicenantota bacterium
CCGAGCATTTTCGCCGCCTTGACCTTGTTATGGCCGGCCGCCTGAAGGACTTCGGTGATGTGCTTCCTCTCGATCTCCTCGAGCGTCAAGTCGGCGTAAGGATAGGGTCCCTCTTCTGTTGCGATTCCGCCGGCCTCAAGCCCCGGCCGAAGGAGGGCTTCGGGGAGGTCTTTCAGGTCGACGAAGGGAGCCGTGGTCAGCATGACCGCCCGCTCGATCAAGTTCTCCAATTCCCGGACGTTTCCCGGGTATTCGTAGGCTTGAAGGACGCGTTTGGCCCGTTGGGAGATGCCCCGGACGTTTTTCTTGAATTTCCGGTTGCTTGTTTCAAGGAATTGATTGGCCAGAAGCAGGATGTCCTCTTTCCGGTCGCGGAGCTCCGGCAGCTTGATCTCGGCCAGGTTGATCCGGTGGTAGAGGTCCTCCCGAAACCGGCCTTCGGAAATCAGAGTCCTCAGGTTCTTATTGGTCGCGCAGACCACCCGGACATCGATTTGGACATAGCTGTTGGACCCCAGCGGTCGGAACCGGTACTCCTCCAGAACCCGGAGAAGTTTTGTCTGGACGGCGACCGGGATCTCGCCGATTTCGTCAAGAAAGAGCGTCCCGCCGTCGCTTTCCTTGAACAGTCCCGTCTTGGGTCTGTCCGCCCCGGTGAAGGCCCCTTTCTCATAGCCGAACAGCTCGGATTCGAACAGGCTTTCCGGCACCGACGTGCAGTCGCAGACCACCAGCTTCTTTTCCCGCCGCGGGCTGAGCTGATGGAGGGCCCGGGCGACCATTTCCTTGCCCGTGCCCGTCGGTCCGGTGATCAAAACCGGCGAGGCGAACTTGGCCAGGCGCTCGATGAGGGAAAAAATCTCGAGCATCACCGCGTTCCGGCCGAGCATCCCCTCAAACACGAATTTCTCGGCCAGTTGCTTTTCCAGGCGGAAGGTCTGCTTGCGCAGGTCGATCTTGTCCTGGATTCGGGCCAGAACGGTCAGGACATCGTCCGTTGTGAACGGTTCTTCCAGGTAGTCAACCGCCCCGAGGTTAATGGCTTCGATGGTTTTTTCGATGGGCAGGCGGGGTCCGGCCAGGACGACGTCGATCAGGGGGTCGAAATTTCGGACGTCCCGCAGGGTCGTCATCCCGTTTTCGTCCGCCATATCCATTTTGAGGATGACCGTCCGAATGCCCCATTTGAGGACCAGAGTTTGGAAATGGTCCCGGCGGGACGTATGGATGATTGTATGGCCGCGGGGCGCGAGGATCGATTCGAGATGCTGGAAAAGTTCCGAGGATTCGGAGATGACGAGAATATTCATCGGGGATTCGCCCCGCCGTCCGCGTCCCGGCTCCCTCCGGTCATGGCGCCACTATATCTTCAGCCCGAGGGGCTGTCAATCGGGGCTCAATCCTCGACCGGGGCCGGCGCCGTTTTCGGGGGGATCACGTTGTAGCGCAGCCAGACGAGGCCGCCGGGGAGCGTTTCGTTCCCGGCCAGATTCAACTCGAGAGCGCCCTCATCCGTTTCGAGGTCATCCGCTTTGAAGACCGAGCGGGGGGACATCCCCCCGACGAAGCGGGGATGGACGAGCAGGCTGATCTCGTCGACAAGCCCGGCCCGAAGCAGCGCGCCGTTGAGCGTTCCTCCTGCGTCGACCCGGACGGTTTTCGCACCGAAGCGGCCGCCGATGGAGCTGAGGGCCGCGGCCAGGTCGACCCTCTCGCGGCCGGAAAGAAAATACGGAATGTGTTGGCGGCGGAAGCGCTCGACCTGTTCCTGCGGCGCGGTCGAGGAGGAGAGAGCGAAGACATCCCGCCAGTAGGGGAGCGTTCGAAGGAACACCCAATTCTTGATGCGGTCGCGGCTGTCGGGCACGGCCAGGATCGGCCGGACGTCTTTCGGGTCTTGCGCCGGAGGTTCGGGGACGTTCCCGGGATCCCGGGAGAGAGCCGGGCCGTCGGGGCTTTCGAGAAGGGTTTGGCTTCCGGCCAGGGTGACGTCTTCATGAAATCGCCCGGCGAGGCCGTAATACGCTTCAAGATCGGGCTGGAATCCGTCCGTCCGTCCGTCGGCGCTTATGGCGTTGTGCAGGATGACGCGGGGTTTCATGGTTCAGTCCTTTCGGGTTCGCTCGATCAGAATCTGGAGGATCTCCAACTCGTCGGCGTCGAACCAGACCCGGCCGCAGGAGAGGCATTTGTCGACGGGGACGAAGTACTGGTAGTTGTATGGACGCGAGCGCATTTGGAAGCCGCAGGCCGGGCAGGTCAGGCGGATGTCCGGCCGGTTCGTTTTCGTTTTTGGAGCGGCCGGGTCGAGACGGTGTTCCTTCTCGAAGATGTCCGCCTTCCGGACGATCTCCTGGGCAAAACCCACTTCCCGCCGGGCGATGATCCGGTTCATGTCCGGTAGATCGACCAGCTTTCCGCCGCAGCGGCGGCAGACCCGGACGGGAACGCCTTCATAATGGGTGCTCCCGAGAGGAATCCGGCAGCGGGGACACAGGTTGAACCGGACCGGTCCGGCCGGCCGGCCCTGGCGTTTTCGGCGGATGGCGTCCCGGACTTGGGGGAAATCGCCGGCCCGGCCGTCCAGGCCTTCGACCAGGTTTCGGACCCGGACGGCCGGGGTAAAATCCTTGTCCTCGACAAGTCCGGCCAGGCTCAGCGGCCCTTGTTCACTCCCGTCCCGCCTCAGGAGAACCCATTCCGGCATCTCAGGAGGTTTCGACCCGGGCGGCGGAGCCGGCGTGGGGGATGCCGGGGCGATTGTCCGGGAACGCTCCCGAAGTTCCCGGCCTTCCCGAACCTGCTCCGAGACGGCTTCGGCGCTCTGGTGGGCCATTCCGGCCAGGAGGTCGATTCTCTCTTTAAAGGGAGGATGGGAGCTGATCCAGCGGGGGACGGGCGCCCCGGCCTCTCCCGGGCCGGAAGGGGCGATGAGAAAGAGCGGGGCGTAGGCCTGGCTGAAATCTCCGATGAACACGTTCCTGGACCGGGCTTTATAGATTGCCCGGGCCAGGGCCATCGGGCTGCGGCCGAACTCGACGGCCGCGGCATCGGCCAGAAGTTCCCGTTCCCTGGAGACGAACACGCCCAGGAGGCGGATGATCCCGGTGCCGAGGAACGCGGCGATATAGAGGAAACCGGCGCCTCCGCCGGATCCGCGTCTCCGGAAGGAGGGTGCGGCGGGGACGTCGTGATCGGGTTCGAGGGCGTCGCGCAAGCGTTCGAAAAATGAAGACAAGCCGCAGACCAGGGTCAGAATTTTCGTGTCGCCCCGGGCGATGTGGGCGGCTTCATGGGCGACGACGGCTTCGACCTCGTCCCGAGTGCATTCGGCCAGAAGGCCTTCCGTAACGACAATGGCCGGGCGTCCGTTGGGGTGGATCAGGGCCAGCGAATTAAGGGAAAGGGTGGGTAAAACGAGCGGATCCGCCCGGGGAATGCCGGCCGCGATCCGGACCGCCTCGACCGCGTCGGCAAAGAGGCGGTGATACCGGTCGGAGAGGTCGGGCGGCTTGGCTGAAAGCCGTTTCAGGAGGAACGCGGCCCCGCTTTTTTTGGCGTCGAAATAATGGATCGCGGCGATCGCCCCGGCAAATACAATGTCGGCAACGGCGAATTTCAGCCAGAATCCGGACCCGGCCGGCCGGACTGAAAACAGACCGAACGTCAACCAGGCGGCCAGCAGGAGAAGGCCGACGGCGACGATGTAAAAGACGAGAAGGAGAGCGACAACGGCGGCGCTGCGGATTTTCTGCCGCTTCTGCAGCTCGTAGAAATCGACCGGCGGATTCATCCCCGCCCATCCTAATCGAACCGGGCGCCGTCCGCAAGCCCCTTGGAGAGCGGCGGCGCCTGTGATACTCTTTCTGCGTTTCATGAATCCCCGTTCAGACAATCCATCCCGAGAGAAGGAGATCCCCATGTCCGCTCGCCGTCGTTTGCCCGCCGTCCTTTCTGTTTTGATTTTCATTTCAGCCGCCGCCGTCTTCGGACAACCGGCCAAAAAACCCTTCACGTTCGCCGACGTGATGAAATTCCGGTCGCTTTCGGAACAGACGATTTCGTCCGACGGCCGGTGGATTGCCTACACCCTTCAGCCCGACCGGGGCGACGGGTCGGTGGAAATCCGTTCGGCCGACGGGACGAAGACCTATTCCATCGAACGGGGCGGGCGCCCGGTTTTCAGCCGCGACGGACGGCGCTTGGGCGCGGTCGTCAAGGTCAAGGCGGTCGACATGGAAAAACCGGCCAAGGACCGGCCGAAACCGGGTTTGGCCGTTTTGGACCCGGCCACGGGGAAAATCGAGACATTCGAAAGCGTCAACCGGTTCGCCTTTTCCGACGACGGCCGGTGGCTGGCCGTGGGATATGTCAAGCCGAAGGGAAAGCCGGCTCCGGCCGAAAACCCAGCCGGTGAGAAAAGCGGGGAAAGCGGCGAAAAAGAGCCGGTTCCGACCTGGGACACCGGACGTTTCGTCCTGCTGCGGAACCTGGAAACGGGAGCCGAGCTCAAGATGGATGATGTCCTTCATTTCGCCTTCGATCCGCGTTCCACCGTTCTCCTCATCGTTCGTTCGACCGCCGACGGCGCGGCCAACGGCATGTATCTCCGCGACCTTGGCCGCGAGGGCCTTCCCGAATCGGCTCTCTGGAGTAAAGCGGGCGCTTCTATTTCCGCCCCGGCCTGGGCCAAGGATTCTTCCCGGGCGGCCTTCCTGGCCGCGGTGAAAAAAGACAAGGAGGATTTCGGCCGGTCGACCCTGGCCCTCTGGGACGGCGACACTCGGAAACCGGCCGAGGCAGCCCGGATGGAAGCCGCCTCCGGCTGGACGATCCCCCTGTCCTCTTCGCTTTCCTGGTCGGACGACGGAAAGCGGTTGTTCGTCGGCCTTCGGCCGGATGAGGGAGAGCCGACGGCCGTGGGCTCCGCCGACAAGCCTGACGAAAAGCCGGTCGATCTGTTCGACTTTGGCTCCATATTAGAGAAGCGGGAGGTGGATGTCTGGCATTGGAACGACCCGCGGATCAATTCCCAGCAGAAAAAGCAGTGGAACCGGACCAAGAATCAGACGTACACCGCCGTGTATCACTTCGACAAGAAGCGCCTCGTCCCCCTGGCTTCTCCCGAGATGGACGGCCTCCAGATTCCGGACAATCCCAGGGTGGCGATCGGTACGGACGGCCGGGCTTACGAGAAGGAAATCACCTGGGACGGCGAATACAACGATGTGTATATCGTCGACCTCCAAACGGGAGCCCGAAAGCAGGTCCTGAGTCATTTCGGAAACCGGCCGATCCTCTCGCCCGGGGGGCGCTTCATCGCCTTTTTCGAGAACAAGCACTGGTTCCTTCTCGACGTGGACAAGGGCGGCGTCCGCAACCTGACCAAGGACATGCCGGTCGCCTTCTACCGGGAAGAAGACGACCATCCGGCGCCGCCTCCGGCCGCCGGAGCGCCTCTTTGGCTTGAGGACGACGCGGCCGTCCTGCTCAACGACAACTACGATGTCTGGATGTTCGCCACAGACCCAAGGGGCGGCGTCCCGGTCAACGTGACGGCGGGGGAGGGACGGAAGGAAAACCGGTCGTTCACCGTCCTGCGCCCCGACCCGGAGAAAAAATTTTTCCGGAAAGGCGAGCGGCTTCTTCTGGCCTCCTACCACAACCGGGAGAAGAACCACGGCTTCTATGAGGCGACCTTGGGGGCTCCCGGCGTCCGGCGGCTCCTTGAGGATAAGAAAAAGTTCGCCTTTCGGGCCGCGGCCAAAGACGCCGGAACCCTCCTCTATACCCGCGAGGATTACAACGAGTTCCCCGACCTCTGGGTCGCCGACCCGGCGTTCGATTCCCCCCGGAAAATTTCCGGGGCCAACCCGCAAATCTCTGAATTCGCCTGGGGTAAGGCGGAGCTTGTGGACTGGACGAGTGCGGACGGCGTTCCTCTCCAAGGCGTCCTGATCCGGCCGGAGGGCGACGAGCCCGGCAAACGGTATCCGGTGTTCGTCTACTATTACGAGCTCTCCTCGCAGCGTCTCTACGAGTTCAACCAGGTCGTCGTCAACCACCGGCCTTGTTTTCCCGTCTGGGCCGGCCACGGCTATGCGGTCTTCCTCCCGGACGTCAAGTTCGAAGTCGGCCGCCCCGGCATGTCGGCAGTCAAGTGCCTGGTGCCCGGCGTCCAGAAGCTCGTCGACATGGGCGTGGCCGACCCCAACGCCATCGGCCTTCACGGCCATTCCTGGAGCGGCTACGAGACGGCTTATGTCGTCACCCAGACCGACATCTTCGCCGCGGCCTGCGCCGGGGCGCCGGTCGGCAACATGACCAGCGCCTACAACGGCATCCGCTGGGAATCCGGGCTGGCCCGCCAGTTCCAGTACGAGCAGAGCCAGAGCCGGATCGGGGCCTCGCTCTGGGAACGGCGCGACCTCTACATCGAGAACTCTCCCGTTTTTTACGCCGACCGGGTTCGAACGCCTCTCCTCTTGATGCACGGCGACGAGGACGGAGCCGTGCCCTGGTACCAATCGATCGAGCTGTATCTCGCGCTTCGCCGTCTGGGCAGGGACTGCATTTTCCTCCAGTACCGCGGCGAGCCCCACCACCCCCAGAAATATCCCAACAAGCTCGATTACTCGATCAAGCTGATGGAATACTTCGACCACTATCTGAAGGGCGCGCCGGCGGCCGACTGGATCAAGACCGGCGTCCCCTACAACGGAAAATAAAAAGGAGAAGGACCATGACCCTTCGCAAAATCACGGCCGCGACGGCGGCCCTGGCCGTCTGCGCCGCCCTCGGCTTCGGAGTCGACACGCGCGACACCCGAATGCTGACCCAGCCGGCGGTCGGAAAAAGCAGGATCGCCTTCCACTATGCCAACGACCTCTGGACGGCCGCCCTGGACGGGACCGATGTCCGGCGCCTGACGTCCGACCAGGGCGTCGAGGCCAGCGTGGCCTTTTCGCCCGACGGCGGGCTGATTGCTTTTACCGCCGGTTATGACGGGAACGCCGACGTCTATGTCGTTCCGGCCGCAGGCGGCGTTCCCCGGCGTCTGACCTGGCATCCCGGGGTTGACACCGTCCAGGGCTTCACCCCGGACGGAAAATCCGTCCTCTTCACATCCGCCCGGTCCGTTTTCACCGGCCGATACCAGCAGCTCTTCACCGTCCCGGTCGAAGGCGGCTTCCCGGAAAGACTCCCGGTTCCGAACGCTTTCCGGGGCGCCTTTTCCCCCGACGGGAAAAGAATTGCGACCAATCCCTTGTCCGATTCCTTCCTCCAGTGGAAGCATTACCGGGGAGGGACGCATTCGGTCGTCTGGATCATCAACCTCTCCGACTTGTCCTACGAAAAGATCCCCCAGCCCGAGGGACGCTCGAACGACCCGGGCCCGATGTGGATCGGCGACACGATCTGCTTCCGGTCGGACCGGGACGGCGAATTCAATATTTACGCATACGACCTCAAGACGAAAGCCGTCCGACGGCTGACCCACCATGAGGATTTTCCCGTCCTCAACGCCTCGGCCGGAAGCGGGAAGATCATCTACGAGCAGGCCGGCTATCTCCATCTCCTCGACCCGGTCTCAGGCGCGGCCAAGCGCCTTCAAATCGGCATCGCCGTCGACGCCCCCGAGTTACGGGAGCGGACGGCCCGGGGCGCCCGGTGGGTCAGGGGCGGGGACATTTCGCCTTCCGGGGCTCGGGCTGTCGTTGAATTCCGGGGCGAAATGATCACCGTCCCGGCCGAGAAGGGCGATGCCCGAAACCTGACCCGGACGACCGGAGCCCACGAGAGGTCCCCGGTCTGGTCGCCCGACGGAAAGTCCATCGCCTGTTTCTCCGACGCTTCCGGGGAATATGTTCTCGAAGTCCGGCCGCAGGATGGGAAAGGCCAGGCCCGGAGTTATCCGCTGTCCGGCTCCGGATTCTACGAGTCCCCGGTCTGGTCGCCCGACGGCCGGCGGATCGCCTTCACCGACAATTCCAGGGCCTTCCACGTCCTGGACCTTGAGACGGGGGCGGTGAAAAAAATCGGGGCCGACTACCAGCTCGGCGGGCCGGAGAGCCCTTCGGCCTGGTCGCCCGACGGTCAATGGCTGGCTTACACCCTCGGCACGGATTCCTATTTCCAAAGGATTTTCATCTATTCCGTCGACCGGGACGAATCCTTTCCAGTGACCGACGGGTTGAGCGACGCCTCCCACCCGGCGTTCGACGCCTCCGGGAGGTATCTGTTCTTTTTCGCCTCGACAAACGCCGGCCCGGTCAACCAGTGGTTTGACATGTCCAAGTTCGATTCCCGGTTGACGAGTTCGATTTACGCCGTCGCCCTGGCCAAGGACACGCCGAATATCCTGGCCCGTGAGAGCGACGAGGAAAAGGGGATCGGGGAAAAAGCCGGACCGGGTCCCGGGACCAAGGCCGCCCCGGGTTCGGCCCCCGTCGTCATCGACTTTTCGGGCCTCGACCGGAGGATCGTGCCGCTTCCGATTCCGGCCGGAAGCTACAGGAACCTGGCTGCGGGGGACGCCGGACAGCTCTATTATCTGGAAAACCCCCCCGATATCGGCTCGCCGGCCGCCTCGGGCGGAGGCCTGCTTCACCGGTATGACTTCAAGTCCCGGAAGGACGAAGTCATCCTGACCGGGGTCAATGGGTTTTCGCTCTCGTTCGACCGGAAGAAGATCCTCTATCAAGGGGCCAACCGGGCCTATTTCATCACCTCCCTCCAACCGAAACCGGCCCCCGGCCAAGGGCGGCTGGGCGTCGATGAGATCGGCGTCCGGGTCGTCCCCGGGGACGAGTGGCCGCAGATCTTCCGTGAAGCCTGGCGGATCAACAGGGACTATTTCTACGCCGATAACATGCATGGGGCCGATTGGGAAGCCATGCGGAAAAAATACGAGATTTTCCTGCCGCATCTATCCTGCCGGACCGACCTCAACCGCCTGATCCAATGGATGTGCTCGGAGCTGGGCGTCGGCCATCATCGGGTGGGAGGCGGAGACACTCTTGTCCAGCCGCGGGCCGTTCCCGGCGGATTGCTCGGGGCGGATTTCGCCGTGGTGAACGGGCGGTACCGGATCACGAAAATCTACGGCGGATTGAACTGGAACCCGGAGCTGCGCTCCCCCCTGACCGAACCCGGGCTGGACGTAGACGAGGGCGATTATCTCCTCGAGGTCGAGGGGAAGGAACTCCGTGCGCCCGCCGACAACCTATACGCGGCCTTTGAAAACACGGCCGGAAAATTCGTCGAGCTCAAAGTCGGTCCGTCGCCCGACGGCCGGGGAGCCCGCATCGTCAGGGCGGTTCCCATCGCCAACGAAGCCGCCCTCCGCAACCGCGATTGGGTGGAGGGGAACCTGAGGAAAGTGGACAAGGCCACCGGAGGCCGGGTCGCCTACGTCTATGTCCCCAACACCTCCAGCCAGGGATTCGCCTACTTCAAGAGGTATTTCTACCCCCAGGCCGGCAAGGAGGCGATCATCGTCGACGAACGGTTCAACGGCGGAGGGTTGATCGCCGATTACTACATCGATCATCTGAAGCGGCCCCTGATCAGCTACTGGAACATGCGCTACGGTGCGGATTTCAAGACTCCCGGGGCCTCGATCCAGGGGCCGAAGGTCATGATCATCGACGAAACGGCCGGCTCCGGCGGCGACCTCCTGCCCTGGATGTTCCGCAAATTCAAGCTCGGGCCGCTGGTCGGAAAACGGACCTGGGGCGGGCTCGTCGGCACGCTCGGCTTTCCCGTCCTGATGGATGGCGGGTCGGTGACCGCTCCCAACCTGGCCATTTGGACGGAAGAAGACGGCTGGGTCGTCGAGAACGAAGGCGTGCCGCCCGACATCGAGGTCGAGCAGGATCCGGCGGCGGTTGCCGCGGGAGGGGACCCGCAACTGGAGCGGGCCATCAAGATCGCGTTGGAGGAACTGGCTAAGACCCCGGCCCGAACGCCCGCCCGGCCGCCGTACCCGATCCGCGGCAATAAGAAATGAATGGCTCGAATATTATAAGGCGGAATCCTTGATCTTCTGAAGAAGAAAGGCCGTCCGGGTATAGGCCGCGCAGGCGTTCTCCAGGTCCTTGGCCGCGGCGAAGGTTTCGGCCTGGGTTTCGATTTCCGCGGCCGAGGATGAAAGCCAGGCGTCGACCCGGTCGACAGGGACGGCTTGGTTCTCGGCTTTGAGGGCGGCGACGATATCCCGCAGAGCGGCCAAGCCGCGGACCGCGGTGTCCCCCTTGGGAGCGGCCTGGTAGATTCGCTCGAGGAGACGGTAGAGGGACCGGGACCCGGCGTAATCGTTCTTGGCGAAGGCATCGTCGGCGTTGCGCTCCTCGAACAGAGCGACCCGGTAAAGGAAGTTGTTTTCGTAACCCCGGCGGGCCTGAACCTGGTGCTTGGCCGCGGCCATCGCCTCCTTGGCCTTCTGGGCCGATTCGCGTTCGGAAATGAGGGCCATGAGCTGCTGCATTTCACCCTGGACCTCGGGTACGGAACCGGAGGAAGGGGGATTCTCCCGGGCCCGGCTGAATTTCGCCCGGGCCTGATTCCAGGCCTCCACGCTCGGACCCTTCTCCGGGAGGTATTTCTCCATGTCGCCGAGCGTCCGCTCCACTTCCTGGAGGTTCTGGGGTTCTTTCGAGCCGAGAAAACCCAGAATGACCCGGCTGGCCCTGGCCGCTTCGTCGATCACCGGGTTCGTTTTCAACGATTCGGACGACGACGCGCCCGATTTCGGGTCGTGAGAAGGGACGGGAAACGGGTTCTTTTTTCCGCTCAACATGAGAACCGATACGGCGACGGCGGCCAGAACGAGGGGGGCGGCGATCATCCATTTCAACCGCCGGCGGCGGCGCAGGAGAAGGCTCGAGCCGCGGACCTGCATCCGGGAAATTTCCCGGGCGGACGAGGGGAATTCCTGCTCGACCAGGTTCAGGCCGGCGACGACTTCCTCGGCGGTCTGGTAGCGGAGCCGCGGGTCCTTTTCCAGGCATTTCCGAATGACGGCGATCAGGGAGTCGGGGACGAGGGGGTTGGTTTCCCGAACATCGCGGGCCCGTTCGCTTTTCTGTTTCATGGCCACGGCCAGGGGGGTTTCGCCCTTGAACGGGACATGGCCGGTCACCATCTCATAGAGGATGATGCCCAGGGCGTAGAGATCGACCCGGGCGTCGACTTCCTTGAGGTCGACCTGCTCGGGGGACATGTATTCGGGGGTCCCCAGCATCAGGCCGGAACCGGTCAGTCCGTCGCTCTCGGCGAAACGGGCCAGGCCGAAATCCATGATCTTGGCCTGGCCCTCGCGGTCGATCATCACGTTCTGGGGTTTGAGGTCCCGGTGAACGACCCCGAGCCGGTGGGCCTCGGCCAAGCCCTCGGCCACCTGGCGGCCGATATCGACGGCCTTGGGCGTGGTCAGATGGTCGGACCTCCGGATGAAGGCTTTCAGGTCCTCCCCTTCGACGAATTCCATGGTCAGGTAATGGGTCAGGCCGGACTCGCCGAGGTCGTACAAACGACAGACCCGGGGATGGGCGATACGGCGGGCATAGCGAAGCTCGTTTTTAAACCTCTCGACGGCCTTCTCGTTGAAACCGATCTCGGGCTTGAGAAGCTTCAGGGCGACGGGTTCCTTGATCTGGCGGTCGAAGGCCTTGTACACGCGGCCCATGCCGCCGCGCCCGACTTCCTCGATGATTTCATACCGGCCGGCGAACAGCTGGCCGCGCTGCAGCCGGTCGATCGAGGCGATCATCGTTTTGGTGATTTCCGAGGCCTCACCGGTCGGGAAGGGGCCGGGCGAAACGGGCGTCGGCGTGTCCGGAAGAAGCGGAGTGGCGCAGCGCGAACAGAACCGGCTGTCCGGTGTGTTGTCCGACTGGCAGGAGGGGCATTTCATGAGTCTTCTATCCATTAACACGCGGTCGAGGGGAAGTCAACGCTTGCCGTTTTTCTTCGCCTTCACCTCTATATACGTAAAAAACCCGATTCGCGTTGCTCGGGCGGGTATCCTTGGAAATCGGGC
>JAFGEN010000166.1 GCA_016931595.1 Candidatus Aminicenantota bacterium
TACTTCCGGAAGATGTCGGCCACGTCCTCCACGTCGTCCATGGGGCCGACCGTGACCAGCCGCTCATTCATGAACGAGCCGATCGGGGCGGCCAGGTCGCCGATGATGAGATGGCGGAGGGTGGCCACCCCGCGCAAGCGGCCGTCTCCGGCCGTAACGTAGACGTAGGCCACGGATTCCAGGGGATAGGTCGTCCGCCGGAATTCCTCGATGGCCTGTCCGATGGTCGTATCCTCGCTCACGGTGAAGAAATCCTTGGTCATGATGCTCCCGGCCGTGCCCTCCTTGAACTTCAAGAGGGCGGTGACCGCCGCGGCCGAAGGCTTCTCCATTTTCCGGACGATCTGGTCCTTCTGGTCCTCGGGCAGTTCGGCCAAAAGGTCGGTCGCTTCGTCGGGGGCCATCTCCTCCAGGATGTCGGACGCCAGGTCGACGGACCCGGACTGGATGAGCGAGACCTGGAGCCTGGGGTCCTCGACCTCTTCCAGGGTCTGGGCCGCGGTCTGGATGTCGAGAGAGCGGAAGAGGGACGTTCGGCTGGACCGGTCGAGCTCCTCGAGGATATCGGCCAAGTCGGACGGATGGAGAGTCCGGAGCCAGCGGGCGCTGACGTTGAGCTTGAGGTTTTTCTTGTCCGCGTCGGAGAGAAGGGGCTGGACGTATTTCCAGGAAATGATCTTCTCTTCCGAGCGGTAATCGAACAGCCATTGGTTGAGCCTGTCCACGGCCCTCAGCCATCCCAACCTTCGAAGGATTCCCCGCCAGCCGAAATCGACGTGGACGACTCGAAGCTCCCGGTTGACGGCCAGCAGGTGGATGTCGTTGACCCGTTCGATTCGGGCGCCGAAGGTGTCGACGACCTGCTTGTCCAGGAGTTCCTCTCGAAGGAGGACCTCGTCGGCCTCTACGGCCAGGGGGCGCTGCTCGTCTTCCGCCCCGGCTTCCAGCCGGAGCGAACCGCTTTCCAGCCGTTCGACCCTGGTCCAATCGATCTCGAATATTTCCTTCTTCCAGCGCCGGCTGACGGTCAGGCTGACGATTTTTGGGTACGGCTCGCCCAGGCGGACTTTGAGGTCGGAAAGCTTTCCGGCCGAGGCGCCCGAAGAGGCCAGGACCGGCCGGTTCAAAATTTCCGAAATGAACAGGAAATGGCCGGAAGTATCCGGTTTTACGGAAATTGCGGTCAGTTCCCGGCTCACGATAATAACCTCTTCGTTTGTATAGCACACCCCATAAGCCGACACAAGAACTCCGGATAGGGTGTTTTCGTTATTTGGCGTCGGCCCAGTTCTCTCCCCAGCCGAGGGTTGCTTTCATCGGAACGCGGAAGCCGGGGCAGACCGATTCCATCGCTTCGCGGACAAGGTCCTCGACGGAGCGTCGCTCCTTTTCGGGAACCTCGAGGACGAGTTCGTCATGGACCTGGAGAATCATTCGGGCTCCGAGCGTCCGCCGGGCGAGGCCGTCATGGATGTCGATCATGGCTTTCTTCATGATGTCGGCCGCAGTGCCCTGGATGGGGGTGTTGAGAGCCATCCTTCGGCCGGCTTCACGGGCCGTCCGGTCCGGCTGGCGAAGCTCCGGGACTTGTCGCCTTCGGCCGAACATGGTTTCCACGTAACCGCGCCCGGCCGCGTCCTCGACGAGTTGATCCAGGTAGGCTTTCACCCCGGGAAATCGCTCGTAATACCGGTCGATGTAATCCTGGGCTTCGCGATTGGACGCGCCCAGTTCCCTGGCCAGGGAGAACGCCGAAGCCCCGTAAATCAGGCTGAAATTGATGATTTTGGCCCGGTGACGCCGCTCCTCGGCCGAGAGTCCGGACTCGGGGCCGAAGACCCGGTCGGCCGTTTCGGCGTGGATGTCGTGGTCCCGGCTGAAAATATCGATCAGGACCGGGTCCTCGGAAAGATGGGCGAGCACCCGCAGCTCGATTTGCGAATAATCGGCGGCCAGAAAGAGGCAGCCCGGGCCGGGGATGAAGGCCCGGCGGAACCGTTTCCCGGCGGGTCCGCGGGCCGGGATATTCTGGAGGTTCGGGTCGGAGCTGGACAGCCGCCCGGTGGAGGTCACGGCCTGGTTGTAGGAGGTGTGGATTCGGCCGTCGGCCGGGTCGATCAGCTCCGGCAGGGCGTCGGCGTAGGTGGATTTGAGCTTGGCCGTCTGTCGATAGTCGATGACCAAGGGAACGACCGGATGGAGGCTCTTCAGCTCCTCGAGGACCTCGATTGCCGTGGAGCCGGCTTTCGCCCCGCGGGATTTTTTTGGGGGCTGGAGGAGGAGCTTTTGGAAGAGAACCGACGAGAGCTGGGCCGGGGAGTTGATGTTGAATTCCCGGCCGGCCTGCTCGAAAATCTGTTTTTCCAGGCGGCCGAGGTCGGCCGCAAGTTCGGCCGCGATGGCCCGAAGGGCGGGTTCGTCGACCCGGACCCCGGCGATTTCCATCCCGGCCAGGATGGGGATCAGGGGCCGCTCCAAATCCCGGTAAAGGCCGGCCAGTTTCTCCGTTTCCAGCCGCGGCCGAAGGATTTGGGCGATGGAGAGGGCGAAATCAGCGTCCTGGCAGGCGTAGGGGGAGGCCGCTTCGACCGGAGCCCGGTTCATCGTGATCTCGTTCTTGCCTTTTCCGACGACCTCATGGAAGGGAATGGCCGTCTCTTGAAGATAGGCGGCGGCTAGGCGGTCGAGGTTGTGGCGGCCCCAGTTGGGCTCCAGAAGATAGGAAAGGATCATGGTGTCTTCGTCCAGGCCCTGGAGGTCGATCCCTTCCCGCTTGAGGACGATCAAGTCGTACTTGATGTTCTGTCCGATTTTCCGGATTCGAGGATCTTCCAGGACGGGCCGAAGAATCGAGAAGGCCTCGGCAACGGGCACCTGGGCCGGAGCCCCGAGGTAATCGTGACGGAGGGGGAGATAAAACGCTTCCCCCGGCTCCAGGGCGAAGGACATCCCGACCAGGCGGGCCCGAGTCGGGGAGATGTTGTCCGTCTCGGTGTCGAGGGCGACGAACCCTGCTTTCCGAATTCCGGCGACGAAGCGTTTCAGGGCTTCGCCCTCCAAGATCGTCCGGTAATTGCGGGCCTTGTTTGTCTTCGGGCCGGCCGCGGCCGCCAGGCTCGAAAATTCAAGCTCTGAAAGCAGCCGGCCGAGGGCCTCGCGGTCGGGCTCTTCGACCTCAAAGGCGGCCGGGTCGAAGTCGACCTCCAGGCCGCATTCGATGGTTGCCAGCGTTCGGCTCAGCTCGATCTTGTCGCGGTTCTTCTTGACCGCTTCCCGAACGCGGACGTTTTTGATCCTCTCGGGATGGGCGAGCAGCGCATCCAGGCTGCCGTGCTCGGCGATGAGGGCCTTGGCTGTCTTTTCGCCTATGCCGGGCACGCCGGGAATGTTGTCGGAAGGGTCGCCCCAAAGGGAGAGAACGTCGACCACCCGCTCCGGGAGAACGCCGAAGGTCTTCCGGACTTCCTTGGCGTCAAAAAGGACATCCTTGGCCGGGTTGAACACTTTTGTGTTCCCGTCGACCAGTTGAAAGAGGTCCTTGTCCGTGGTCACGATCACGGTCTCGAATCCCTCGGCCGCCGCCCGCCTGGCCAGGCACCCCAGCACGTCGTCGGCCTCATAACGGCTGTTTTCCAGGAGAGGGATCCGGTAGGCCTGGAGAACTTCTTTCAGTTTTGGGAGCTGGACGGCAAGGTCGGAGGGCATGGGTTTTCGATTGGCTTTGTAGTCGGCGTAGACTTCCCGGCGGACCTTGTCCCCGGGGGCGTCGAACACGATCCCCAGGTAACCCGGGCCGGCCTCGTCCAGGATCTTTCGAAGGGCGGTCAGGAAGCCGTAGATCGCATTGGTCGGGAATCCGCCGGCGGTGGAGAGCCGCTGGATGGCGTAGTAGGACCGGTAAAGCAGCGAGGTCCCGTCGATCAAGTATAATATTCTCGAGGCCATCTCAGGCCTTGAGGAGTTGGGCGTCGAGACGTCCGGCGGCGACCTCGTCGAGAACCGCTTGGTGCTGTTCCCGGAGGAAGCCCTTCATGCGCTCCTCGCGGTCCA
>JAFGEN010000167.1 GCA_016931595.1 Candidatus Aminicenantota bacterium
AGTTCCCGGACGTTGATGAATTTCATTGAAATGCCTGGTGACTACAAATGAGACTCGAATATAGCCCCATATTTTCCCATTGTCAAGGCCCATGAATCGGTGCCAGGTTACTCATTCACCAATTTCCGTTTTCCTCGATGGCAGCGCGGGAAATGCGGGAATGAGTAACCTGGCACCGATTTCCATGACGGGTTGTTTATCCCCGCTCAATCGTTTATCATTAGGCCCATATTTTTAGGAACCGGAATCCATGAAACCGTTCTTGCTTCTGGCCGAACTCGTCCCCGCGCAGGCGGACGACGTCCGTTCCATCGAGCGTTTTCTACTCGATTATGCCTCCCGCAAATCCGAAATCCACTCCGATTTTCGCCTGGCCGGCATCACTCTTCCCCAGAACCCGCGGGGCAACGCCATGCTCGACCCGGCCGATATCTACACCCTGATCGCGGCCAAAACCCCGCCGCCGCCGGCTTCCGCGTCCGTTTCCACCCCTGATTCCCCCTCCGCATCCAAGCCGCCCTTCGCCCGCGGCCTTTGGGCCGACCTCGAGGTCATTCCGCATCTCACGGGCAAGGAGCAGAACGGCGCCGCCCTCCGCTCGACCCTGATGGGCTTCCGAGCCCTCGGATTGACCTCGGTCCTGGCGATCACCGGCGATAAACCCAGCCCGGGCAAGCGCGTCTTTGAAGTCGATTCGGTCGGCCTGCTCCGGCTCATCGCCGACATGAACTTCGACGCCTACCAGCGCGCTCCCGTCAGCCGCCTGACGGCTCCCGCGTCCATCCCGCTGCCTTCTTCCAACTCTTCTGCCCCCGCCGCTTCCTCCTCTGCCGGGCCGCTCCCCTCGGATGCTTCCTCGCTGCCATCTCTTCCCGAAATTCTGGCCGGCCGGCCGTTGGACGTTCCGATTTCCCGCCCGTCCACGGGTTTTGCCTCCGTTCCCCAGTTTTTTCCCTTGGCCGCCGTCTCGCCGTTTAAATACACGGAGGCCTCCCTCGTCCAGCAGTACTTCAAGCTCGGGAAAAAGATCCGGGCCGGGGCGGCCGCGATTCTCATGCAGATGGGCTGGGATTCGAGAAAGTCCGAGGAGCTTTTCCGCTATCTCCGCGACGCTCGTCTCCGGATTCCCGTCTTCGGCAACGTCTATTACTTGACCACGGCCAATCCCGCCGCCCGCCTGATGCACGAGGGCCAAATCCCCGGATGCTACGTCTCCGATGCGCTTCTGGCCGCGGTCAGGCGCGAAAAAGCCGCCGGCCATATCGAGCGGGCCGCGGCCCAAACGGCCATGTACCGCGACCTCGGGGCCGCCGGGGTCGATTTAGGCGGGCTGCCCGATTTCGAAACGCTCATCAAGGTCGTCGCCCGGGCCGCTGAAATCGGCTCCGATTGGCGTGCGCATCGCGGCATTCTCGATTATCCTCCGCTTCGCATGGCGTCGGGCGCGGCGCCGTTTTATCTTTACGGCGGTCCGGTTGAGGGAGCGCCGGCCTCCGCGCACCCCTTTCGGCCGTCCCCGCGCCCGCGGTCGTTCCATCAAAAACATTTCGATTTTCTTCATAGAAGCATTCTGACCAAGGGGAAATGCCTGAATCCCGCCGTCACCGGAACGGCCAAGGCCTTCAAGTCGCTCGACCGGGGCGACGGGTTTCTTTACCGGCTGGTTCACGGGGCGGAAAAAGCGAGCAAGTCCTTTCTCTTCAAATGCGAGGATTGCGGCGACTGTTTCCTTCCGGAAAACTTCGGCTACTGCACTCTCGGCGAATGCGAAAAAGGTCTGCCCAACCCGCCCTGCGGCGATGCCACGCCCGACGGATTCTGCGGCAACAACCTCAAGCGCGTGTGCGTGGCTGAATCGATCTACAATGCGGCCGCCGCGGCAATCGCTCATTCCCAATCCCAGCCCCGGACCGGGGAGAATGCGCCGTTTTCTTCGGCAAAGGCCGCCGCGCACACGGCGGCGCCCGCTGCCGTTCCAGGCCCAGACCGCGCCGCTTCCGCTTCTGTTTCTCCCCTGGCCGTAACGCCCGGCCTTTCCGAGCTGGCCGCGACTTCGCTTCCCTCGCGGATGCCCGACCTGGCCAACACCTCGGCCGTCCTGAATTATTTGTTTAATCGCGATCATACCCGGCCCGCCCCGCTCATCCAGATCGCCGAGCTGCTCCACGCCAGCATCCCGCGGACTGCCGCGGCCATGCAGGAAGTGATCGACCGGGGGTTCATCCCGGGCCAAATAATTCGGGGCCAGGTTACTCAACTCCCGAATTCTTCCGCAACGCCCCCTTCTTCCGCAGCTCTGGGTTATCTCATCTCGCTCGTCAAGATGCAGGCCCGGCACGGGGCGGCCTACATCGACGTCAACGTCGACGCTCTGAGCGAAGACGACCTCGAATTCCGCAAAGAGATCCTGCGGTTTTTTATCCACCTGATCCGGGAACACGGCGAAGGCGTCCCTGTCTGCATCGACAGCAGCTCGCCCGACATGCTTGAAGCCGGCCTGGCCGCCTGGTACGAAGATGCGGGCCCGGCCGCAGGCGTCGCCGCCTCTTCTTCCCCGGCCGTCCCCCTCCTCAATTCCGTCAAGACCTACACGATGGAGCGCCTGCTCTCCCTGCGCGCCAAGCATCCCTTCAAGTTCATTGGCCTTCTCGTGGACAAGCATACGGCCGGCCGCGACGGCGCCTACGGCGTCGACGAGCTCCTCGGCCTGGCTCGGGAGATCTTCCGGGCGGCGACCGGGCGGTACGGCTTCTCCCCGTCTGACATCTTTTTCGACTCGACGGTCTTTCCGCTTTCGATCGACGTCCCGATGGACGCCGAAAAACCCGGCTACACCTACCGGGCCTTCGAGACGATCCGGCGGATCAAAAACGACCCGGCCTTTGCCGGCGTCCATCTGTCCCTTGGCGTGACCAATTCGGTCCGCGACCTGCCCGGCCGCCGCACCGGCGTCACCCGGGCTTATATCGCCCTGGCCATGGCCCGGGGCCTGGATGCCGGAATCGTCAATGTGTTCCACGAATACGGGAAACGCCCCCCGGCGCCCGAGCTCATCGAATTCGTCGATGCCTTCGTCCG
>JAFGEN010000168.1 GCA_016931595.1 Candidatus Aminicenantota bacterium
AAAGCCCGTATTACGAGCCGCTGAATTATAATTACGGGGCGGCCTGGCCGTTCCTGACCGGCTGGGTGGCGCAGGCGATGTACGAGCGGAATTTCGTCCTTCAGGGTTACGGGCTTCTTCAGGCTGCCGTCCGCCACACCTTCGATAACGGCCTCGGCTGTATCACCGAGCTTTTTTCCGGCGACCTGAACGTCTGGCCGCAGGAAGGCGTCGCCCACCAAGGCTTCTCCTCATCGGGCGTCGTCATCCCGCTTCTTCGGGGCCTTTTAGGGCTGGGCGCGGATGCCCCGGCCGGAATGTTTGTCTTCGCTCCCCGCCTTCCGGCCGATTGGGATCGTGTCTCGGTCGAGAACATCAGGGTCGGCGAAACGATCCTGGATATCGAGTACAAGCGCGAGGCGACAAGAGTTACGGCCGTTGTCCGCAGCCGGTCGAAGAAACCGCTCCGGATGACCTTTGCCCCGGTCTTCGGCCTGGGGACGGAGTTCGGAGCCCTGACCGTCAATGGAAAATCGGACGGGATTGAAACCCGGTCGGGGACGGGAGACCGGGAGGCCCAGGCTCTGATTTCGGCTCCCCTGACCGGCCGGGACGTTTTTACGATCGAGATCGTCCCGACCTTTGAAATTCTTCCGCCGGCAAACCCCACCCGGACGGGGGACAGGAGCCGCGGACTTCGGATCATCGACATCGGCCGGGCGGAAAACGGAGGGTTGGCTTTAAAGGTCGAAGGCCTCGCCGGAACGGAGTATTTCCTCGATATGACCCGGCCGGACCTGACCGGGCGGGTGACCGGCGGGGTTCTCGAAAACGGCCGGCTGAAAATCCGCATTCCCGACGGCCCCGAGGGCGAATACCGGCCCCATCTCATCGTGATCGAGAAGCGCTGAGGCCGGAATCAACGAGCCTTGCCGACGGACGTTTCCCAGGCCGCCCAGCCTCCGCCGAACGGCCGCAAGCCGAGGGCGTCCGGACTGGTTGGAGCCGGAACGAGCGCTTCATACACTTCCCGGGCATGGGCTTGAGCCCTGGCGTACAGCGAAACGGCTCTTCCGTAGCGGGCCAAAGCCCTGTCCTTCATGGCTCCCGCGTTTTTCCCCGCCGCGGCCATATCGATTTCCGCCCGGTTGAACGCGTTCCGGCCTTCGAACATCTCAGCCACGGCCTTTCCGTAGAGCTCTTTCAGGTCGGCGTACCCGGTGTCCCGGTAATTGAGCCCCATGAGCTTCCCGTAGGCTTCGGCGATTTCCTCCTCGGCGGCTTGCTTGGCGGCCTCGGCCACCTCGGCCGGGCCTTGGGCCAGCTGAAGGCGGTAGAACGTATGCGTCCCGGCGGCATAACGGTATGTCGGCTTCATGACCGAGCCGTCTGAGGCGGTCGAGGCGTGGAGGATCCGGCCGGCCGGGCCGGTGCAGATATGGGCCGTGCCGCCGTCGCCGTCGTCGGGGACGACGACGGCCGTCCAGAGGTTCGTCGGCCTGCAGTACATCGCTTCCCATCCGCCTGCCGGAGGATACGGCGGCGTTCCGCCGGGAAACCGCAGGACCATCTTGGCAAACTCGACATCGATTTTCCCGTGGTAATTATGAAAGAGATCCCAGATCATCTTGTTCCGTGGCGCCGCATACGCGCCGTAACCGCCGTGCCCTCCGACGAATCCGCCTTCCTTCGTCACCTTCATTTCCGGGGCGAGATAATTGTTGGTCGAGAACAGGAAATCCCGCTCCCCGAAATCGCCCGGTTTCCGGACGGCCTGGACGGCCGCGGTTTTCTCCACGACGCAGGCGTTTCCGCCGACATCGACGAAATGGAAATTTTCCGGGACGTTGATCTGCCATTTCATCACCATGTCCCGGGCCTGGAGGGCCCCGTCGGCGAAGCGGACGAGGTAGGGCAGACTGCAGGCCCAGCCGAGTCCGTAGCCCTCGTCCTCCGGCCGGGGCGAGCCGCCCCCGCCGGAATTGCCCAGGAACAGCCCCCGGTTGTTCATCAGGAAATGGTCGCCGATTTCGCCGGCGTCCGCCCCGCAGATATAGGCGTTGCCCCGGTCCGGAAAGGCCACGATCACCACGGCGTGGGCAACGTCCGGGGTATCGAGGGTATCGAGGCCGATGAGCCGCCCGTCCCGCGTCGCGCTTCCCCAGGCCGAGGCGACCGAGCAGCGCTTGGGAGGAACGGTTTCGTTTTCGGCGCCTGCCGGATAGGCCGACGTCTTCGGGTTCGGCAGGGTGCCGTTCATCAGCAGGATGTCCTCGTAGGTCATGGGGAAGCCGGCCCGGGTGGCCCCGTCGGCCATGCCCCGCATGAAGTCGATCCATTCGGGAGTGAAGCGGCGGATGAACGACTGGTTGGCTTTCAGGGCTTTGCCGATTTCTTCGCGGCTGAACCGGCCTAGGGCCGAGGCCCATTTGTCTTCCCTGGTCCGGTCGATGTAGGCGGCGGCCTGTCCCCCGTATTGAAGGCCCATTTCGTAGTCGGCGCCCTTCAGAACGACGACCGGGAGGATGCTCGGGGGGATCGAGTCGCGGGCCGGGTCATCGGCCGGGAAGGTCGAGGAGAGGAAGGACGAAGGGGACGCATGAGTCGTCTCGGCAGGGCTTGACGCCGATCCCGGTTTTTCGAGGGGCTTAGCCAGGAAAGCCGGTATGACGAGGGCCGCGGCCAGGATGACCAGAACAATGGCGAACAGCGTCCATCCGACGACGGGGCGATTGACCTGCATGAGAACCTCCTCTTCGGGTTCGAACTCAATTTGTATCAAAGGGCCGGGCCGAATTCAACATGCGCAACGAACCGGGACCGGAAGGGTTTGAATAAAGTGGGCCGGCCTGGAATGTGATAAAATGGCTTTCTTGACCGGATGCCCTGGAGAACGACAATCGACGACGACAAAAAAACCACCCTGACGAAGGGCGCGGTCCTGGCCGTGTCGCTGGCCCTTCACGGTGTCGTTTTCTATCTGGCCCTGACCTGGAAAATCGACGTCCGGATCATCGATTTCAAACATGAGCGGACGGATGTTCTCCTGGTGCCGCCGCCCAAGATCAAGTTCACGGCCGGGGCGGGCGGCGGGGCTGTCGCCCCATCCGGACAGGCCGGAATTCCCGCCGCGGCCCAGGGGGGGCAGTCGTCAGCCGGCGAAGAACCTCGGGCCGGGGCCGGCGGCGAAGGCATTTCCGTGGGGCGGGTTCCTCTGGTCATCGGCGGAATGCCGGGTGATCTCTTGACGACGGACGAACGGGAAAGGAACCGGGAGCTTCTGTCGGGATTTTCCCTGGTCTATCCGGCCGATGCGATGCTCAATCTTTCCAAGTACGCCCAGGTCCCGGAGGACGACTGGCTTCGGCCGTTTAAAAGATCGCTCAAGCCCGCCCCGGACCTGTCCTCGCCCGTCCGTCCTCCGGCCGGGAAACCATCGGTCTCGCTTTCCCTGGGCACCGGCGGCGGCGGGTCGGGAGGAGGCGGGATCGGCACGATCAAGCCCCCGCCGGCGGGAGTGGTGGCCGCCTTTGTCCCCGATGATGTCAAGACGTTCGACCTCTCCGGTTGGGCTTCTGCAATCCTCAACGCCGTCCAGCGCCATTGGTCCATGGGAACGTCCCCGGGCCAGGCCGAATGGAGCGGCCGGGTGACCTTTACGATTTTGGTGATGGCTTCCGGCGAACTCAACGCCGTCGACCTGTCCGCCTCCTCCGGGCTCGAACCGCTGGATGCGGCGGCTCATCAGGCGATTGAACGGAGCGGCCCCTGGCCGGCCCTGCCCGAGGGTTTTCCGGGAACGAGCCTGGAAATCCAATTGGTGTTCAAATATGGCAAGTAAACGCCCGACCGTTGCAGCGCTTCTGGCGGCCCTCTGCGTCTGCGCCGCTTCCGCCCAATGGCGGGAAACAGCCCGGGAGATCGTTTCCAAGGGAGGGGACTTCCGGTCCCTGGGCGGGCAGATTGCGGCTGCGTACTCCGAGCTTCCTGAAACCGAGAAAGCCGATGCCGCCGCTCTGGGAGCTTTCTGTGCGGCTCGAACGGGAGAGACAACAGAGGAAATCCGCTGGCTGGTCGAATTCTTCGAGGGGGGCCGGGCCCTGGACTCGGGCTTTGTCTTCCTCGATTTCAGCGGCCAGGCCATCCTGTCGACATACCTGAACGGATGGAGGGTGAAATATCCCTGGGTTCGGAATATCAGTCTGATCAAGGGAACCAAGGACGAAATCATCATCCCCGAAGGGACCATTCCTCTGGCGGTGGAGATCTCTATCCCGGCGTTTTACAAGTTTTTCGAGGGAGAGAAGGTCGTCAAGGCCGGCGCGTTCCAAGCCGGATTCAACGTCCTCGGCTTGGAGGCCAACGCGCTCTTCCGCGAATCCCGGACCCGGACCTATTTTCTCGAGGTGAAATCCGGATCTCTGGTCCTGAGGCGGGAATTCACCCTGGATGTTCGGGTCTCATGGCCGACGGCCCCGAAGCCAAAAGCTCCGGAGGCGCCGAAGGTGGGCAAGCTGGCCAGGGCCCTGGGCTCGCCCGACCCGCCCGCCCCGGACGCTCCGCCCATCATTCGGGAATACAACCTCTCCCTTTTTGTCGGAGGAAACCTCCTCATGTCCAGCCAAAAAAGCGAAACCGTCAAGCCGCTCAAGCTGGATATCTTGCCCTCGAATCATCCGGCGTTCCTCAAGCCCGACTGGAACATCAAAAGAAACGACCCCTGGGCCAATCCGGGGATGAACACGTTTTCGATCCTGGATGCGATCGGCATCGTCGGCGGACTGCTCAAGGACCTGTTCAGGAAAAAGACGGCCGGGGAAGCGAATGGCCCTCAGATCCAGACGGTCCGGGACCTGAGCCTGGATTTCAAGTTCCGGGGCGTCGAGGGCCGTCCGCTCGAAATGAACGTCGAGATGAGTCTTCGCCCCCAAGACCGGCCGACCATCCGCTGGATTTACTAACCTGCATAATCCAGGCCGGCACAGATTAGATCTCGACCTTGAAGACGCCCTTCAGGGCGAAGCCCGCGGCCAGCGAAAGGACGAAGAATGCGACCAGCCAGTGGACTCCGCCGCCGAAGAGGGGGAGTCGCTGGGACGGGTGAATGACCTCAACGGCTGCGGCCGGGCTTCCCTTCGGAAGGGGCTTTTCCCCGGGATAGAGAACGAGGTCGAGAAAAGAGCGTGTGCGAAGTGTCGGCACCTTGGCCGGCTGAGTTTGCCCGACCGAGACGATTTTTTCGACCGTCGTACCGCCGATATCGAACGTCAGGAGTCTGCGTCCCGGGATGTCGCCCCGGATGCGCCAATCGACTTCGCCTTCTTCCTCGATCCTCACCGGCGGGGTCTCGACTGTCAAACCCTGCTCGGCCCGGAGGACGATGGGCGTTTTCATGGCTCCGACCCCGTCGGCCAAGGTCAGCTTGACGACCGCTTGACCGCCCGGCGGGAGGGAGGCCGAGCCGAAGCGGAGGTTGAGCTGGGCCAGGATCAGCAGCACGGGGATGATCATGACCAGCATCGGCCGCAGGGCATGACCCATGTAGCGGACATTTGCGGCGAGAATCGCGCCCAGGGCTTTAAACGTCCGACCTGTGTCGTTCTTGAAGAGACGGATTTCCAGGAGGCGGGCCTTGATCTGGTTTTTCGCCCGCCGGATTCCCTCCTGGTTGGACGTTTTCTTGAAGATGAGAAGCATCAGGATGCCGGTGATCACGGAAACGGCGATCATCCCCGGCCAGGGTCCAAGGGATGCGAGCGGCGCGAAGAATGCGTCGAAGACCGCGCCGAGAACCGCGTTGAGGACACCCATCAGCCGATGTAGCCGAGACCCTTCAGTTTCTTCTTGATCTCTTCCTCGGAATCCGAGGATTCGAGGGTCGAGATTTCCCTTTCCAGGCAGTGATGGATAAATTCTTCGGGCGAGGAATAGCCGGCGGTTTTGGCGAACTGCCGGACCTTGGCCATCAGCTCCGCGTCGATCTTGACTTTTTCTACGGCCATGTTGAAAACTCCTAACAGGTTAAAAAACCGGTTTTCCGACCATCTTCTCCGGTCGTTCGATTCCGAAGGCCTGGAGAATGGTCGCGGTGAGGTCATAGAGGGCGGGGGATTCGGCCTTAATCGGACGGTCCGAGAGCACGACTCCCTGGGTGACTTCGGCCGCCCCCATGTGGTCGCCGCTCCACTTGGCGGTGTTGTTTTCGACGATGTCCCGGGGAATCCGGCCGAGCGGCGATTGGAATGAAATGCGGTATCCCCGGTTGAATTCCAGGGTGATTTCGGGCGCTTCGGCGACGTGATCCCCCGAATAGATATCGCCGGAGACGCCGGCCCGAAGAATAACCTGTTCTCCGGTATCAGGGTCGCGGAAGGCCTCGAGCTTGGCTGCGATCTCGCGGACCAGGGCGTCGGTTTCGGCTCCCGGGGCGACCGCGCCCTCGGCCTCCCGGCCGCTTTGATTGATGAACAGGCCGTTGAAACCCAGGCCGTAGGCCTTGGTCTTGGACCAATCGGTCGAGGGAAAGCCGATGTCCAGTTCGACTTTCTTGAACGGATTCTTGAACTTATGGTAGCCCTCGGCCAGCAGCCAGGTGTTGAGGTTGAAGCTCCGGTAGTAGGGGTTGAAGCCGTGGTCGGACATGACGATCACGCTCGTGTCCTTGTCGATTTTGGCCAGGCTCTGGGCCAAAATCTCGTCGGCTTCACGGTACGTCTTCTCGATCACATTGCCGAACGCTCCGGCCAGGGCCTGGTCATGGGCCGGGTGCTTGGGATCGAGCAGCCGCCAGAACATGTGCTGGCGCTGGTCGAGGTTCGAGATGTAATAGAAGAGCACCCCGGCATCGAACCGGTTGAGCTCGTAATCGAGGATAGCCCGGCTTTCCTCCAGGACCTGGTTGTCTTGGGCGAGGAATTCTTCTTCGTCCAAAAGGCCGTTGTCCAGGGCGGCGGTGTCGGCAGGGAGACCCTTGGTATAGAAGGGGCCGAATTTTTTCGCCAGCTCGGAGGCGTACGACTCCGGAGTCGATAGCGGCAGGGCCGCGTCGGCCGGATCGATATTGATGGGAGCGATGTAGAGTTTGAAGTTCGGCCGAACTTCCTTGAGATAGAGGCGGGTGATGCCGGAGACGCTTTGTGTCGGGATCAGGGGAAAGCGGACCTGAATCCAGGGGCTCCACTCGCGTTCCTTGAGGACGATCTCCCGGTCGGGGAAGGCGATCTTGGCCACGGCCGCGGCCGGGTCTAGATAAACCCGGAAATCGATTTCGGACTCGGGCCGGTCGGCCTTGAAGGTGTTGACAGGACCGGGGAGTTTGGCGTCGACCCGGTTGCCGATGACATAGGCGGTGTGAATCCGGCCGCCGCCGATATCCTCGTTGATCTCGGCCGGTTCGTTCGTGTAGTAATTGAAGGTTCCGTAGGTCCCGACGAGGTCGGGCGTGTTCAGCCCGGCGAACGTCCGCTGCTTGGACGGAACGGGGGGATAGTTGGACGGGATCTTAAAAATCGTCGCCGGAACGCCGTGATCCTCCAGGATCTGCCAGAAGGCCCGGCCTTGCCGTAGGTTTTTGACCGTTCCTCCCTTGATCGGGAGAATGGTGTCGCCGAGGCGGATCGTCTTCTGGGCTTCCTCGGTGGCCGAGGCGGAAAAAACCGGCAGGTAGGTCTTCGGGTCGCGGTGCATGAAGTCGAAGATACCGTGGCCGCCCGGATTCATCCCGGTGATGAAATTGGACCAGGCGACCGGACTTTGGGGCGGGGTGGACGTCATCAGCCGTTTGAACGATCCACGGGAGGCGAGTTTGGCGAACGACGGGAGGAGGCCTTGTTTCATCCAGACGCCGGTCAAGTGGGGGTCCATCCCGTCGATGCCCAGGATCAAGACCTTGCCCTTTCCGGCGGCTTTTCCGAACACGTTCCGGACCAAGCCTCCTCCCGGGCCCAGGGCAGCCAGGGCGGCCGCTCCGGCGCCCGCCTTGAGGAAGGCCCGGCGGCACAGGGCTTTGTCCCTCGGATCTTCTCCATGCATTTTTTTCTCGGAATGATTCATTAGAGGCCTCGATATGGCGCATCCACATTATACCCGCATTATCCAAAAACAAAAAAAATCCTGCGGGTTCGACGACTGCCGGATTATTCTTTGGGGAGGAGCGACCGTCCGTCCATGTGGGCCGGTGGTTTCTGGCCGAAAAGCTCAAGGACGGTGGGAGCAATATCCATGATCGAGGGATTCGGCCGGGCCAGCTTGAGGTTGGAGAACAGGACGCCGGGGACGACGGCCGGGTCGACGCAGTGGTCGCCGCTCCAGCACTTGGCGTTGTCTTCGAAGACGCGTTTTCCGGCTTTACCGGTGACGGCCTCCCAGGAGGCACGGAAACCGATATTGTACCCAATGATCAAATCCGGAGCGTTGCCCTTGTACGGCCCGGAGTAGATATCGTCCTTGTCGTAAGCCAGGTTGATCGCCGTTTCCCCCGTCTCCGTATCCTTGAGCCCCAGGAGTTTGGCTTGTATCTCCCGGCGAAGGGCGGCCGCCTCGGAAGGCGGGACGATCCCCTTGGCTTCCCGTCCTTTCAGGTTGAGATACACGCCGCCGAGTCCCAGGGCGTAAGCCTTCGTCCGGCTCCAGTCGACGCCCTTGAACCATTCACCGCTCTCGGCCGCCCCGTCCTCCAGGGCCAGGTAGCCGTTGTCCCTCAGCCAGGCGTTGAGGTTGACCCCGCGGCGGAACGGCTTGAAGCCGTGGTCGGACATGATGAACAGGGCTTCCCGCGGCTTCA
>JAFGEN010000169.1 GCA_016931595.1 Candidatus Aminicenantota bacterium
CCCACCTCGCCGATGACCAGGCCGGGCCGGATCCCGAGGATGTCCATGACCATGTCCGGGGGTTGGATTTCGTTGGCCCGGATTTCGGCGTGTTCGGTCAATGAGGAGGAAGGCGGGGGGATTTGAGCTTGAGGCAGGACCGGAGAACAAAAGGCCAGCAGGGTCAGGATGATCGGCAGGGGCATCAGACGGCTCCTTGTGACATCAATCTCTTACAATTCCAGTACGATGCTTGCCGGTCATTCGTTTCCCGGGCCAGGAAATGATCAGGAAAAAATTGAAAGACCGAGAAATCGGCGAATGCGGGAAAAATATTCCTCCGGTTGTTCCTGCCAGTAGTGGCCGCAGTGCTCGATAACGGACAATTCGACTCGGGCGGCGGACAGGGCCGCCCGCGTTTTCTCGGCGATATCCAGACCGACGACATCGTCCCTTCCCCAGAGGATGAGGACGCGCTTGTCGATTTTCGCCGCTTCGGTCCGCAAATCGTATTCTTTGACCGCCTCCAAGGTGATGTTCTGAACCTGTTCGTCCAGGTCGGAGATCAGCTCCGTTTTCGGCTTGAACCGGGGATCGGACAAGTAAGCCGGGTAAATGTCCGAATGGCGGGGAAGCTTCGGATCGATCACGCCCGCCTTCATCAATTCGATGACCCGTTTTCTTATATTGGCGATGGCCTCCATGAACTCGTCGTGCCGGAGCGGTCCGCTTCCGATCAAGATGATCGAGTCGACCCTCCCGGGATGGACGGCCGCGTACTTCAAGGCCAGCACGCCGCCCCAGGAATGGCCGAGCAGGTGGAACGATTCGAGATGGAGCGATTTGCGGACCGATTCGATATCCTCGAGATATTTATCAAACGTGAATTGGCCGGTTTCCAGAGAGGGCCGGGAGGAGCGCCCGACGCCGCGCTGGTCATAAGTGACGACCGCCAAGTCCGGTCCGGCCAGCGTCCCCAGGTCCTCAAGATAACGGCTGGAGACGCCGGGGCCTCCGTTGACGGCCAGCAGGACATGACCGGAGGAGATGTCGCCGGCGGTTCTGACGAACAGCGCGACATCGCCGGAGACGGCCCGCGATTCCTTGACGACCGGTCCCGATTGAGGCGCGACGGGGGAAAAGACTGCGATCATCAGGAGGATGAAAGTCGGGAAAAATAGGACTTTTTGATTTTTCATTTAAGGCTTCCTAGTTTTGAAATAAAGGCTCATCGGACGGGGGATATTGGAAAACGTTTGGGTCCGGGATTTCTTCAGGAGATCGATCGATTCATCGCACCAGGCGGCCAGCGCCTTGATCCGGTGAACGCCGAAGCGGATGGTCATGAGCCAGTAGGGGGTGAGGGCGTGGTGGTCGTAGTGCTTCCAATGCCAATCCTCGATGCTTGCCAGCTCGGCCAGGATTTTTACATTGTTCGCCTTGAGCGACTCGAGCTCGCGAATTTGCCCATCGAGGCTTGTCTTTCCGCCGAAGAAGAGCTTCAGCAGCAGCTCGTTTCGCTTCGTTTCGACGCCCGTTTCCTGGTCGAGCCACTTGCGGAAAGCCTCCCGGCCTTTCTTGGTGATGGTGAAGACATGCTTGTCCGGCTTCCCCCCGTCTTTCCTGGCCGAGGCGGTCACATGCCCTTTTTCGAGCAGACGCTTGAGGGTCGGGTAGATCTGGCCGTAGCTTTCCTGCCAGAAAAATCCCAGGCACTGTTCGGCGGCTTTGCGGAAGTCATACCCGGACATCGGTTCGAGCGATAACATTCCGAGGATGGCGTATTGGGTCCTGTTTTTACTCATGGTAATATCTCATTGAGATATATATCTAATAGATATATGTTTGTCAAGCCCCATGTGATCGGCCGCCCCAATCGCGCCGAAAGACAAGGGCGGCCTTGACAAGCCGGAGCCGGGCTCCTATGCTGGACCGCGGATCAAGGACATCACGGGATGAAAAAACGAAGAACGGGCTCCATCCGCTACGAAATCGCGGCCGATATCCAGATGCGGTTCGAGGAAATCGTCCGAACCCTGGGCCTGAATTATATCGACCTGGGCAACGTCGTCTGTCTCCGGAGCTTCGGCTCGGCCGCCCGTCGGGTCGTCGCCCGATGCCACGGGATGAGCAAAGTGCTCCAGGTGGCCATGCGGATCAAAGCGTTTTATGTCCTCGAATTCATCGCCGAGCGGTTCGACGGCCTGACGCCGGAAGTCCAGGACGAAACGATCATCCACGAGCTGATGCATATCCCGGGAAATTTCGGCGGCGGCTTTCGGCATCACGACCATGTGACGGGGGACAACGTCAAGCAACTTCACAAAAAATACCGGGAGGCGCGGCGTCTCGCGGAGGGACGATGAACGCGGACTTCGCCCTGGCCTAATCGCTTATTTCTTCTCTTCTTTTTGGGGAAGCGGCGGGGCCGAAAGCTCGGGCTTGGGGTCGCCGAAGATGTAATGGTTGAACCAAGCCAGGTTGTGCTCCATCACCGCCCGCATGGATTTCGGCCGGGTGATGCCGTGCCCGAATCCGTTATAGACGACCATCTCGACCGGGACGCCGCG
>JAFGEN010000170.1 GCA_016931595.1 Candidatus Aminicenantota bacterium
GATGTCGTCGTAGATCTCCGCGAAATCCCCAAGGACGATTTGCCGGTTATGGCGGCCGAGAAACCGGCCGAGGAGCCGCTCGGCGAACGGGGGAGGCCCGGAGGGAGCGAGACTCATGGCTTACTCTTCGGCCACTCGCGGGAAATCCTTCCAGATCACGTCCTGGACCTGCTTGATTTCCTGGAGGAGCTTCACCCCTTCCGCGGTGACTTGGTAATACCGCTTGCTTCGGCCGCCGCGCTTTTTTTCGGTCGGGCCCTGGTAGGTTTCGACCAGCCCCTTTTCCCAGAGGCGGTCGAGAGGGACATAGATGGCCCCGATCGACCAGTATTTCCCGGTCAACTCCGAGATGTACTCGCGGATCGTGACCCCGTAAGCGTTACCTTTGAGCTGCCAGATGGAAAGGAGGACCAACTCTTCTTGTCGCGAGAGAAGCTTCATGTCGGGCTCCACGTTATTCGTTTACTTCTAAATAATAGAAGAATAAAAAGGCGTTTGTCAAGTATTAATTCTATAAAATCGAACAATTATGATTTTCCGCCCCTTTCTGGCGTTGATGCGGCTATTCACTTATAATAAGGGGGGTGATTGCGATGGAAAACGCCCTGATTGTCGTGAAAGAAATGATGCAATCGGGGATTATCGGCCCTATTGCGATCGGCGGGGGAATCGCGGCGACTTATTATATCGAACCCGTTTTGACTTATGACCTTGATATTTTTTTCATTCCCATCGAGGACGGGTTGGATGTTCTCGGCCCGATCTATCGATATGTCGGGAAACGCGGCTTCCCTCTGCAGGCGGAAGCCATCATGATCGAAGGATTCCCGGTCCAATTCATTCCGGCATATAACGAGCTTGTCCGGGAAGCCGTATGGAATGCCGTTGACTTGGAATACAGGTCGGTGAAAGCTCCGGTTGTGCGCGCCGAATACTTGGCGGCTATCGCCGTCCAAACCGGCCGGAGCAAGGATCGGGAGAGGGTCGCCCGCCTTCTGGAGGGAGAGGTTGTGAACCGTTCGGTTTTCGACGAAATTTTAAAAAAACATGGTCTTTCGGAAAAGTGGCGAAAGATTGAAGGCATCAGCCATGAGAAATAAGGATACGGCATCCGCCGAAGCCGAAATCGTCTTCGAAAAGAAACGGGAGAGGCGGCGGTTGCTGGCCGGCCTTCCTTTCGAAAGAAAAATCGAAATCATCGTCGAGCTCCAAAAAGCGGCCGCCGCGATCCGAAAAGATCCCCGGCATATGGTCTGGCCGCTCTAACCTGGATCAAGTAAGAACCTTTCTTGACATGGGCGGCTCATTTGGCTATTTTATATGGTGAGTAAGCGTTCACTCACCGGAGTTTTTAATGAAAAATCTGGCTTTCGAGGCCGTTCTCGACAAACGCAAGGCCGAAATCGTTACCGCCGTTCTCCTCCTTGTGGACAAGGTCGGCATCACGGGTTTGACAATTAAGAAAATTGCCGCCCAGGTCGGTTTTGTCGAGGGCGCCCTCTACAAGCACGTCGATTCCAAGATGGGTATCTTTCACCTCATCCTCGACGCTTCCATCCAATCTCTCGAGGCGACCGGCCGCGATATCTCCGCCCGGAACCTGCCGCCCGACGGCGAACTCGCCGCCTGGTTCGACTTCATCCTCGATTTCCTCGAGGAATACCCGGGCATCTACCGGATTCTGTTTTCCGACGCCCTTTACGCCGAGGACCGTCCGCTCTTCGAGGAGTTCAAGATCTGCATGCTCGGTCTGAAAAATCGGGTGCAGGCGATCATCGAGAGGGGGGTCCGGTCGAGAGCCTTTCGCCCCGATGTCGACCCCGAAAAGACGTCCGTCACCTACCTGGGATTGATCATCATGACATTCATGCTCTGGACGGTCATCGAGGAGCGGGCCCGGGGCTACAAGGAAACGGCTTGGCCGTATTTCGAGGAATACATGAGGACGCTGCGGCCGATCGGTCCGGAGGCGGCCCGTGGTCTATAAATGGATCGCCGCCGTTGTCCGTCACCGGGTTTTTGTCCTGGCCGCCGCCGCTCTTCTCACCGTCGTCGCCGCCGCCGGCCTGCCCAGGCTTCGGTTTTACAACAAGCTCTTCGATTGGCTTCCCGGAAACGACGCCCAGCTGGCTCTCTATCATGAAACCTCGGCCACTTTCTCGGCCAACAACATCGTCCTCGTCCTGGCCAAGCCCAAGGCCGGAGTGTTCACCGCTGAGACGCTCGAAAAAATCCGCGACCTGACGGAAAACCTCGAGAACCGGCCCGAGATCTTCTCCGTCACCTCGCTCTCGAGCGTGGCCGACATCAAGAAGATCGACGGCGGCGTCGAAGTCCGCGATTTTCTCGACGCCATCCCGGCCGATCCGGAAGGACTCCGAGCTCTCGAGGCCCTGGCCCGGTCCAAGGACCGTTATGTCGGCCAGGTCCTGTCGGAGGACGGGGAGTGGTTCGCCCTGTCCGTCTTCATCAGCGATAAGGTCGAGACGATCGCGGCCGTCGAAGACATCGTCATCCCGGAGGCGGAAAGCGCCCTGGGCGGAACGATGGACGTCTATTTCACCGGCATGCCGACGGACGGCCACTTCATCAATCTCCATTCCCGGCGCGACCTGGTCTTCCTCGTGCCGGTTATGCTGGCGGCGATCGTTCTGATCCTCTATTGGAATCTCCGGACCTGGAGAGGCCTGCTTCCCCCCATCCTGGTCGTCGTCCTGGCCAACGTCTGGCTTTTCGGCCTGATCGGCTGGTCCGGCCGGCCGATGACCATCATCACTCCGGCTGCGCCCGTCCTGCTGCTGGCCCTGGGCTCGGCCTACGGACTCTATGTCGTCAATAAAATCCGAAGCGATGTCGAATCGGGAGCGGCGGCCAAAGCCCCCGACCGGAAAGCCGCGGTCATCGCCTCCGCGGCGGCCGTGGCCGTTCCGATCCTCTACGCCGCCGGAACGGACATCATCAGCTTTCTGACCTTTCGAGGGGTCAAGCTGAGCCTGATCGCCGATTTCGGCGTGTTTTCTGCGATCGGCCTGTTTTTCGCCGCCCTCCTGGCCGTGACCCTGCTTCCCGCCTTGGCTGCGGCGGTCGATTTCGGGAAGATGCACTCCGTTGAAACGAAAAGCGGCTTGACCCGCTTCCTGGACAAGGCCGCCCGGCGGATCGTCCGCCGTCCCGGCCGGATCGTGGCGTTTTTCGCCGTCCTGATGGCCGCCGGGCTCATCGGCATTCCCCGGGTTTTTCGCGAAGTCGGCATGGCCGGCTTCTATACGAAAACATCCATGCCCCGCAGGGCCATGGACGCGGCCAATCTCCATTTCAACGGCGCTTATCCCGCCTCCTTTTATTTTGAGGCCGATGCGGTCCGCGACCCGGCCCTCCTTCGCCTCATCCGGAGGTCGGAGAGTTTTCTTGCCGGTCTACCCAAGGTGAACAAGCCCCTGGGCGTGCCCGACCTCATCGAGGAGCTCAACGATTCGATGAACGACCGGCGGGCCCTTCCGGAAACGCGGGCGGGAGTGGAAAACCTCTGGTTGTTCCTGGAAGGACGGGGGGAACTGACGCCGCTCATCACGTCCGACGGCCGGCAGACGATCGTCTTCGCCAAGCTCGCCGACTCCACGACCGATTTTAACCAAACCCTTTATCGCCGGGCGGAGGATTATTTCCGGCGCGAAGCGGAATTGCGGCCGGTCTGGGTCGAGATGAACGGGCTTACCGCGAGCGAGGCCGATTCGGTCCGGCGAGCCGAAGCCGGCTTCCTGGCCGAGGAGCTGTCCTGGGCGGCCCAGGACAAGGGCGGTCCGGCTCCCGACGTCAGGTCGATTGAAAACGCCCTCCTGACCGGTTTGAAAAAAACCTTGCCGGCGGAAGAAGCCGGGCGGGCGATCGGCGGGAAGATCCGGGCTTATTGCTTTTCGCCGTCGTTCCCCTTCGAGGCGGGGGAGCGTGATTTGGAAGCGATCGTCGGAGCGTGGACCAGGCTTGCGGCCGCCTCGACGGGCTTTGAAATTTCCGAGCCGGAGGCCGTCGCTGTCGTCAAAAAGCAAATCAAACCGGCCGAATACGACGACGGCCTGGCTGCCGATGCCGCCGCGTCGGCTGCCTACCTGGTCCGGGAGACGGCTGAAAATCTCCGGGTCGGCCTTCTACGGGAAGAGCTCGGTCGGGTCCTGCCGCCGGGCTCGACGCGATTCAAGCAGCGGGCCGATTCGATCCTCTATGACCTGGTGGACAACCTGGCCGTCGTCCCCGCGGCC
>JAFGEN010000011.1 GCA_016931595.1 Candidatus Aminicenantota bacterium
ATCCTCTCCCGGCCGGCGGGTCATGACGTTGACGATTCCGGCCAGGGTGTTGGGACCGTACAGGACCGACGACGGGCCCTTGGTGATCTGGACCGACTCCAGCCCGGAAGCGGAAACCGTCTTCAGGTCGAACGAGCCGTAATACGGCTCATAGCTGGGGACGCCGTCGATGAGCAAAACGATGCGGCGGCTGTCCATGCCCCGAAGCTTGAGGGTGAATTCATTTTTGTTTCCGGACTGGACGAGCACGCCCGGCGCGAAGCGGATCGCCTCGGCCAGGTCCAGGGGCTTGTTGTTGGAAATCAGAGACGTCGGGATGACCGTGACGGTCGAAACCGGCTGGGCCTTGGGGGCCTTGCCCACGACCAGGATCTCCTCGGTGATTTTGACCTTCTGGGTTTTCTTCTCGTCCTCTTGCGTTTGGGTTTGTCCGAACAGGGGAAGTCCGAAGAAGCCGGCGGCCAGGGCACAGACGGACGCCCCGGCGGCAAAACGTTTGAGGGATTCTCCAACAGAGCGGATCATTCGATCCTCCTTTTCAAAGATGGAAGGCGAAGCTGTTTCCGGCTTCGCCCGTTGGTCTCGAGGCCTGGCTCAAGGCTTTAGCCCCTTCGACTCGGAGTGAAAGGCTATTATAGGGATGCGCCCGGCAAAGTCAACGCCTCGTCCGGCCGCCTTGTTATTTATGGGCGGTTTGTATTATTTTAGAGGCGTGAAGCGCGCTCTCGGCCTCTTTCTGGCGGCGTTCGGGCTGGCTTCCGCCGGCTCTCCCCAGGGTCCCGCCCGGGTCCCCTGCTATATTCAGTACGACCTCACGGTCAAGATCCTGGCCTTCGATCGCCGATTGCCGGCCAGAGTCGGCGAAGAGCTCGTGCTCGGGATCGTTTTTCAAGGTGATTTTCCCGCTTCCCTTCAAGTCATGACCGAGATGGAACAGGCTTACAAGATCTCCCCGGTCAAAAAGGTGGGAGCCATCCCCGTCCGGACGGCGGCCGTCGACATCGGCCGGTCTCCCCGTTGGGAAGAAGAGCTGAAAATGGCCGGGGTCGACATCGTCTACCTGGCTCCGCTCAAAGAGCCGGCCTTCAACCGGATGATCGCCCTCTGCCGCCGGTTGCGGCTCACAACCATCGCCAGCCTTCCCGAATACCCGTTCCGGGGAGCGGCCGTCGGCTTCGAACCCTCCGGTGAAAAGCCCGTCATCGTCATCAATCTTTCGGCGGCCCGGGCCGAGGGCGCGGATTTCAGCTCGCGGCTCCTGGGAATGGCCAAGGTCATCCGGTGAAATCCCTACGGGCAAAAATTCTTCTGGGGACGATGCCCTGGCTGGCCGTCCTCTGTCTGGTCATCCTGCTGATCGCGCCGATGCAGTTGAAAACAGCCCTGACCGAAACGACCGTTTCCAAGGCCGAACGGGTGGCCGCCTCATCGGCCGAAACGCTGACCGTCCCCCTGTATTTCCAGGACACGACCGCCTTGGAGGAAGACCTCGTTCGAGTCTGGGAATCAGGAGACATCGCCTACGCCATCGTCCAGGACCTCTCCGGCCGGATCGTCGCCGCCCAAGGGAGGGGAACGGCTGATTTCGTCCGTTACGATGAATCGGGTAAAAACAGCTTCACTCCGAACCGGAACGTCTACCGGACGGTCATGGACGTCCGTTACCGGGAAAGTCATCTCGGCCGCCTGTTCATGGGCTTCAAGACGGATTTCATCGCCGCAGAGGTCAACCGCGTCCGGAAGGGGATCATCTTCGTCTCCCTGGCGATCTTCATCCTCGGTTCGGCGGTCATCCTTTTAACGACCGGTTGGGTGACCCGGCCGCTCAAGAGCATGACCGCGGCCGCCCGCCTGATCGCCGAGGGCGACCTGTCCCGGCGGGTTGAAGTCCAGTCCCGGGACGAAACCGGCATCCTGGCCGCTTCTTTCAACAAGATGGTCGAGCGTCTCCAGGAGCTGTACCAGAACCTGGAATCCAAGGTCGAACAACGGACCGGGGAGCTCCGGCAGGAGGTCGAGGAGCGGCGCAAGGCCGAGGATTCCGCCCTGGAGAAGGAGTCGCTCCTGCGGTCAATGCTCGAAGGGCTCGGCGACGGGGTCGGGATCATCGACGAACAGGAGATTTTCACCGTTTCCAACCCGGCCCTGGACGAGATCTTCGGCGTGCCGCCGGGCGGCCTGACCGGCCGGAACATCACCGATTTTCTCACCCGCCCCGGTCTCGAGCTGAACGCCTCTCAAACCCTCCAGAGGAAAAAGGGACTCAAGGGCGTTTACGACATGGAGATCATCACCATGTCCGGAACGCGAAAAATGCTCCGGGTCAACGCCATGCCCCGGTTTGAAAGGGGCGAGCGATACATTGGGACCCTGGCCGTTTTTTCCGACATCACCCAACGGAAACTCCAGGAAAACCAGGTCCGCGAGGCCAACGAGAGGCTTCGCCGGAACATCGTCGAGATCGAGAAACGGAACACCGAGCTCGGCCTGTTGTACGAGATGGGCGAATCCCTCCAGGCCTGCCAGACCGAGGCCGAAATCTACGCCGTCGGGGCGCGCTACGGGGAAAAAATATTCCCCCTCCAGTCGGGCGCCTTCTTCCTGGCCGAAAGCTCCCATGGCCATCTCAACCTGAAGGCCTCATGGGGAACGTATCCAGAAACCTCCTCCGACCTGGACACCAACGACTGCTGGGGACTCCGGCGGGGAAAGCCCTACATCGTGGAAAATCCGGAGAAGGACCTGGTCTGCCGGCACATCCTCGAGGCCGGATTGGCCGGGGCGCCTTCGCTTTGCGTCCCGATGATGAGCTACGGCGACCTGCACGGGATCCTGACGATCAGCTATCCCCCTCCCGAGGTCAAAACCCGGAGCGGGCGCAAGGTCTCGGCCTTCGAGTCGCCCGAAGCGATTCTTCAGGAGGAGCTCCGGCCCCGCCTGGCCGCCAACCTCACCGAGTACATCGGGACGGCCGTCGTCAACCTCCGCCTGCGGGAATCCCTTCGGGAAAAATCCATCCGCGACCCTCTCTCCGGCCTTTTCAACCGCCGGTTCATGGAAGAAACCCTCGAGCGGGAAATCCGCCGTTCGGTCCGGTTGAAGACGTCGGTCGGGATCATCATGGCCGATATCGACAATTTCAAGGCGTTCAACGACACCTACGGCCACGAGGCCGGAGACATCATGATCCGGGAGATCGCCAGGCTCCTGACCAACCATGTCCGCCAGGAGGATGTCGTCTGCCGTTACGGAGGAGAGGAATTCCTCCTCATCCTCCCCGGGGCGGGCCCCGACCTGGTTCGGGACAGGGCCGAGCGTCTCCGGCTCGACGCCCACTCCCTCACGATCATCTACATGGGGCACCCCATCGGCCCGGTGACCCTGTCGTTCGGTTGCAGTTCCCACCCGGTCGACGGGGAAAACGGCGCGGAAGCGATCAAAGTCGCCGATATGCGCCTTCTCCAAGCCAAGCGGGAAGGCCGCGACCGGGTCGTCTGCTGAACCATGTAATTCACCGGGCGGGCCATGAAGACGATCACCCGCGAGGCCGAAACCGCAATCGAGACCAAGCGGTCCCGGTTCATCGGCCGGAGTTTCATCAGGCAAATTCCGGCGGAAGCCCTGGCCGCGGTCGAGAAGCTCCGGGCCCATGAGCGCGACGCAACCCATCATTGCTGGGCCTATCGGATCGGCCGGGATGGCGAACAAGCCCGCTACAACGACGACGGGGAGCCCCAGGGGACGGCCGGCCCGCCGATTCTCGAAGTCCTTAAAAAAAACGACGTCACCAACGCTCTGCTGGTCGTGACCCGATATTACGGGGGGATCAAACTCGGGGCGGGAGGCCTCGCCCGGGCTTACGGCGAAGCGGCCAAGAGGGTTCTCGAGGAGTCGGGAATCAAGGAGCTGCGGCTGATGGCCGAGATCGAGGCCGCCGTCCCCTATCCGCTGCTCGGCGCCCTCGAGCATTATCTTGCGCAAGCCGAGGCCGAGGTCGCCGGAAAGACCTTCGGCGAGTTCGTCACCGTCCGTCTCCGGATAACGGCCGACCGGCAGGACGACTTCGAGGCGTTCTACGCCCGGCTGACGTCCGGAAAGGCGTCTTTCTCCATTTTAGGCCGCGAATACAAGTAGGCCGGGGGGTTCAGAACGACCGGCTCATCGAGGCGATGAAGGCCATGTCGTTTTTCCTGATCCCCGGCCCGACCGGCCGGCTGTTGTAGGCATCAATGACCGTCAACTTCACCGCCCAGAGGCCGTCGAGCGGAGCGACAAGGTTGGCTTCCAGCCGGAGAGAATACCGGCCCGGAAAGCCGAATTCGGGGACGATCTCCACGACCTGATTGAACTCGGATGCTTCCCCGACTTTCCAGACAAGCCGTTCTCCGAATTTCAGGGCGGTCTCGGCGCCGATGAGTTTTGAGTCGTAATAGCGTGTCAAGATTCTTGTCAACCCAACATCAATCCCGAAAGCGACCTTTTCCCCATCGAAGACCTTATAGCCCGCACCGACCGCCGGCAGGATTCGGGAAGCATAATTTTTAAACCTGTCTCTTGCCGCCTGGACTTCAAAGAACGTAAAGAATCTCTCCGAGAGCTTCCAGTCGAGGCGGCCGGCCAAAAAAATGTTTTCGGAGTTCGTCTCACCGTCGATTTCCCCGAAGAGATAGATTCCCTTGTTGCTCAAGGTTATCGTCTTCGTCCGGTTGACCGGACCGGCGGCCGAAAAGGTGAAGGAAAGGCTGGACGATCGAGTATTGCCCCTGGCCAGGGAAAGACCGAGGGAGACATCGCCTCCCCACCGCGGCGGCTCCCCCGCCGTATCGGCGTCCTGCCCAAAAACAGGGAGGAGGACAAGGGTCCAGGCGAAAATCAGCGGAAAAACGGACTTCCCGAGCATCAGAGGCTCCTCCTATACGATATCCCTTTTCTATCATAACCGAACAGGCAGAAAACAGGGAGAAGAATCGGGTAAACCCGGGCGGGACAATCCCGTATAATGGGGAGAGAACTTTACCATCCCGAAGGATGAGGAGGTCCCATGCTCAAAGACATCATCAAAAAGGAGATCGTGGAGACGATTACCAGCCCGAAATTCGTCTTCACCTTTCTCCTGTGCGCCGTCCTGATCCTTCTTTCGGTCTATACGGGGATCACCTCTTATTCAGCCGAACAGAAGGAATACAACGCCGCGGTCGCCCTGAACAAGAAAAACCTGGAAAGCCAGACCAGTTACCAGGCCCTGGCCGGGCTGGGGACCAAGATCAACCGGCCGCCCCAGGTTCTGAGTTCGATTTCCAGCGGAATCGACGAGGCCGTCGGCCGGGTGGCTTCGGTCAACATCGCCTACGACCCCAACCTGGTCGATTCCAAATACTCCAGCAACCCGGTGTTTTCCGTCTTCGGAGCCCTGGACCTGACCTTCATCGTCAAGATCGTCCTCAGCCTGTTTGCCATCCTGTTCACCTACGATGCGATCGTCGGCGAAAAGGAGCGGGGGACACTCAAATTGACCCTGTCCAACAAAGTCCCAAGGGACCGGCTGATCCTGGGCAAGGTGATCGGCGGGTACATCAGCCTGCTGATCCCGCTGATCATCCCCCTGATTTTGAGCATGCTGATGCTCATGGTCTTTCCCGGCATTCATCTGACCGGGGCGGACTGGGGGCGCCTCCTCCTGATGTTCCTGATCTTTTTCCTCTACCTCTCGGTCTTTTTCACCCTCGGGCTGCTGGTCTCGGCCCGAACGAACAAGAGCTCGACGAGCTTCCTGGTGCTCCTGTTCATCTGGGTCGTCTTCGTGACCATCATCCCCAAAGTCTCGGTCCTGGCCGCCTCCCAGATCAAACCGATCCCCTCGGTCCACGAGATCACCAGCAAGAAGGATGCGTTCCTTCAACAGGTCCAGGGCGGGGCCCAAAAGGAAGTCATGGATTGGGTCAAGGAGAACTCCCCCAAGCCGGGCGAGGACCAGGCCGGTTTCCAGGAGAAGTTCAAGAAATACCTGGAAGATTTCCAGCAGGAAGCCACCTC
>JAFGEN010000171.1 GCA_016931595.1 Candidatus Aminicenantota bacterium
AAATGCTGCTGGACCATCACCCAGCGGCCGTCCCGTTTTTCCAGGACGCCGGTCCAGCGGACGTTTTCCCAGTTGGACGGCTGTCCTTTCCAGGTGTTCATGTCGTCCAGGATGCAGAAAAACCAGGCGACATCGCCGCCTTTCGAGAGCCGGAGACGCAGGTCGCGGACCTCGAACCGGACGGCCTTGAAGTTCGGGCTCATCCAGATCGGTTCTGCCTTCTTGAATTCGGTGAATCCCCGGACGATGTTGCCGTCGGGGTGCACTTCGAGGAAATTCTCGTCGCCGGCGATCGTCTCGTACAGGAGCTTGAGGTTCTTGTTCTTGGCCCAGCCGATCGCGGCCCGGACGGCTTGCTCGACCCGGCCGAGCTCCTCCGGCTCCTGGGCGGGCGAGCCGGGTGAAGCGATCATTCCGGCCGACAAAAGGAGAGCCGCGGCCAATCCGACACAAGCCGCTGAAAGCAGAGATGTCTTTTTCATGATTTATTTTTCCTTCGCGCCCATGGATTTATGTCAGTCTTTTTTCGACCCGATCGCGTACAGGCGGTCGACCTTGAATTCGAAGTCGTAGGGGCTCCGGCGCTCGAGGAAACTGAGGGTGAAACCCGCCCGGCTGTAATAGTCGGCGATCTCGGCTTCGGTAAACAGCGAGAAATAGATTTCGGCTTCGATTCCGAGAAGTTCGTCCTGGTACCCCTCGCTCGCCCCTGCCTTGACGACCGTCAGGAGCAGCCCCTTGGGTTTGAGGACCCGGTGGAATTCCTTGAAGAGCAGGGGAACGTAGGCTTTGGGCGTATGGATGACCGAATGGCAGGAGACGATGCCGTCCAGGACGCCGTCCGGAAAGCTCATCGCGGCGATATCCTCGCATCGGAACCGCATCCCCGGATTGGCCTTCTTGGCGATTTTGACGCAGCGTTCCGAGAGGTCGAGCCCGATGACCCTCATCCCCAGGTCGTGAAGATGCCGGCCGATGTGAGCCGCCGGCCCGCAGCCCGCGTCGCAGACGATCGAGCCGCGGCTGAGCCGGCCGGCGAAGACGTCCAGAACGGCCCGGTCATAAGGTTTCTGTTCGAGCTCCGAGCGGAAGAGATCGTGGTATTTCTCCGCGGCCAGCTCGTAGGCCAGCCGGGTTTTTTCCGAAAAGAGCTTCAGGGGGTCCATGGCCGGGCCTTCATTTTTTCCCCGGTCGAAGCTTTTCAATCACCTCGGTCCCGATCCAGTAGACATGGCTTTCGCCGTCTCTCTGGCTGAGGAAGAAGAGATATTTCCCGTCGTCGGTGACGACCGGGCAGATGTCGATGGCCGGTCCGTTGACCTCCGGCCCGAGCTTTACCGGCTCCAGCCAGGCCCCGCTTTCCGCGCGGAAGCTGACCCAGATGTCGTATTGCCGGGCAAACAGAAGATAGCTGCCGTCCCGGGAGATGAACGGCATCTCGTCGCCGGCCGGGGAGTTGATGGGTTGGCCCAGGTTGACCGGCGTCTCGTATTTCCCGTCGGCGCAGCGGGCGAAATAGATGTCTCCCATTCCGAGGCTGTCGGGCGCCTGGCCGGCGAAATAGATGTTCCGGTCCTTGTCCACGGAGAAATTCCAGTGCATATGGCGCTCGTTGATCCCGGGATCGAGAGGCTTGGGCTCGGCCCAACCGGAGGGCGTCCGGTCCGCGTACCAGATTTTTTCGGTTCCTTGCTCCTTTTCGCCGGGGAGCGGCCGGCGGGAGATGAAATAGACCCGCTTTCCGTCGGCGGTAAAGAAGGGGACGTCGTCATTGAAGCCGGGGCTGGAGAAGGGCGCCCATTCGGGAGCCGTCCACCGGCTTTCGATGCGCTTCATCATCAACAATCCGCCCCGGGAGTAGGGCTCGCCGGGAAACATGATCATCGGAGCCCAATACACTTCGTTGCCGTCGGGCGAAAAGACCGTCGGGCAATGCAAGCCCCAGATCGAGGAAACGATTCCCAATCCGAAGCGCTCCGCTTTTCCCGAAGGCGGCGTTTGACCGAGATAGTCTCCGGTAAGCTTCGGGAAGGCGATGGGGGCCGTGTCCGCGCCTTTTTCGGCAAGGAGCGAAGCCGCGGCATCCGCCTTCATCTCCCGGGCGACGTTATAAGCCGTCTGACCCATGAGGCTTCGGGCGTCGATCGGGGCGCCTTTCTCGATGAGAATCCGGGCCGCCTCGACGCGTCCGTCCAGGGCGGCGTAGTGAAGGGGCGTCCAGCCGTAGAGGTCCGTCTTGGCCGGATCGTATCCTTTTTCAAGGAGAGAGCCGATAATTCCGGCCGACCCGCCCGAGGCCGCGGAATGGAGCAGGTGTTCGCCGGCCGTCGCCTTCAAGTCGCGTGATTTTTCAGCCAGAAGGGAAAACAACTTGTCCAAACCCTCCGAGGCGGCGGTCTGGAGGATCACAAACCACTTCTCTCCGAGCTCCGGAATCTTGGCCCCCTTATCCAGGAGAAGGTCGATCAACTCCCTCTTGCCCATCCAGGCGGCCAATTCGAGCGATGTCGAATTGAATCGATCCTCGGCATTGACGTCCGACCCGGCTTCGATGAGCAGGCGGGCCGTGGCCGTTTCTCCCCCTTCCCGCGCGCAGAGGAGCAAGGCCGTTCGGCCGTAATCGTCCCGCGTCGCAACGGAGGCCTTCTTTTCGAGAAGCGCGGCGACGACCGCGGTCCGGTCGTTGGTTGCGGCAAAGTGAAGCGGCGTCTTTTTGCCCGTTCCGAGAATGTCGGGGTCGAGACCCTTGTCGATCAGAAACCGAACCAGCTCCTCATTTCCCCGGCGGGCGGCATGATGGAGAAGGGAATAGCCGCCCTGGTCGCGGGCTTCGATGAGCTTCGGATTTTTCTCGATCAAGGCTTTGACGCCGGCGCCGTCCCCTTTGCCGAGAAGGTCGAAGACATCCTGGGCTTGGGCCGAACCGGGAAGACCGGCGATCAGGCAAATACCGAGAATCAACAGGGAGTATTTCTTCATAAGGATGAGCTCCTGCTTTTTTCCCGTCGGCTCCAAACTTGCAATATTCAGGCCAAAACCTCTCTTCCCGCCGGAACCGTCAGAAGCCTGTCTTGGGCGAAGAAAAAGACGCTCCCGCCGTATAAAAAGCGCTCCGGCAGACGGATTCGACAAAAGAGCGAAATCTTTTTCCTCGTTGATGTCCGAAAACGGACAGCCCGTTGTGCGATTGCGAGACGATCGCGACACAATTTCTTTCATGCACCCGCCAATTAACTTGACAATTC
>JAFGEN010000172.1 GCA_016931595.1 Candidatus Aminicenantota bacterium
GCCGTCAGCGGGTCCATCTCCAGGAAAACCGACACCGTGGCCCGCTGGGGCGGAGAGGAGTTCGCCGTGCTCCTCCCCTATGCCGACCCCCGAGGGGCCGGTAACATCGCCCTGGCCGTGCGGGAGGCGGTTGAAAAGCTCGGGATCCCTCACAAGAAAACCCTTCTTGCGAGGAAAGTCCTGACCATCAGCATCGGGGCGGCCACCATCCGGCCGGCCAGGGAGAAGTCGTCCCTGGAGCTGGTCGCCCTGGCCGACCAGGTCCTCTACGCCGCGAAAAGCAACGGCCGCGACAGGATCGAGACCGACTTCATCTCGGCCTAGCATCGGTTTTTTTCCCAGCCCGGACCCTTGATTTCCGCCCCAAACGGCGTATAATATATAATGTATATATTATATAAAGGATTTATAATATGCCAACCAGGCTTCCGGTCCTTCTTCTGACAACGGTCGTTCTGCTCTTCGGGGCGGCTTGCCCCTCCGAATCAGGCGGAACCCCGGCCCCGCCTTATCTTTTAACGGCTCTCGACGGACGGCTCATCGATTCGGCCGCGCTCAAGGGGAACGTCGTCATCGTCAATTTCTGGGCGACATGGTGCCCTCCATGCCGGGCTGAGATTCCCGATTTCATCGAAGTCTACGAGTCGAACAAAGCCAAAGGGCTGGAAATCCTGGGTTTCTCCGTCGACAACATCCCCCCGGCACAGCTCAAAGATTTCGTCGAAAAATTCGATATCCCGTATCCGGTGACCATCGTCCCCGAAAGCATCGTCCGGGCTTTCGCCCCGGGACAATACATCCCGACGACATTCATCATCGATCAAAAGGGCAACATCCGGCACAAGCAGGTCGGGGCGATGGACAAAGCCTCGCTTTCGGAGTGGGTCGACCGGCTCTTGGACGAATAAGCGTCGGACCGGGCGCTCTCCCGCCCCGGACGAGTTCAGAGGATCCCGGCGTTTGCCTCCGCTCCGGGGGTGGATTATACTCGGAGAATGCAGAAATCAATCCGCCGTCCGATGACGGTTCTTTTTCTATCCCTTCTCCTCGCCGCCGCGCTTCCACTCGCCGCCCAATACGTCCCCGGCCAGTACGAGGACGAAGCGCCGTTCCGAACATGGAATTCCTTCCCATACATCGGAGCGTCCGCCCTGGGACGGGGCCAGACGAGTTTCGCCTGGGGTACAGATGCGACGGTTTCCCCTTCCAATCCGGCCCTTCTCGTCACCCTTCCGAAATGGACGATGACCCTGGGCGGGTCGCTTCATAACGCCACGGCCCTGCGGTACGGCCCGGTCAATTCCGGGCCGGTCAGCTCGGACGAACCGCTCGGCCACACCCTGATTTCCTGGGACCACGCGGCCGCCTCCTTTCATTCCGGCCGCTGGGCCTTCTCCGCGGCCGTCTTTCTCTCGGAAACATTCGACCGGCCCATCGCCGAAATCTCGGAATCCTATTATTCCTGGACCTATGTCTTCCGTTATTCGCAATCCGGAATTCTCCGGACGTACCACCTGGCCGCCTCTTTCCGGCTTCTGACCGGCCTTGCCGTCGGCCTTGGCCTGAACATCGACTCCGGCCGTCTCGAAATCGAGATGTTCGAGGATATCTACGGCTCCTACCAAATCACCGGAACGAAAAAAGCCGACCTTACCGGGCTCTATCTCAACGGCGGTCTCTTCTGGGATATCTCTCCGGCCGTCCGGGCCGCCCTGACGTTCCGAACCCCGTCCACCCTCGAAGCCGAAACAGAAACTGTCGACCGGTTCACCCACCCGGCCGCCGGGACGGATATTTCGATCGACGGCGCCTCCCAGGATTCATTCCGCCGGCCGCTGGCCGTCGGAGGCGGGATTTCGGCCCAATTCGGCCCCCGCTTCCGGACCCTGGCCGAAGTGTCCTGGTTCCGCTGGTCGGACTACCGGGCGGTCTGGATCGGCGAGGAGCAAGACCGCGGTTTCCGGGATGTTGTCCGCATCTCAGCCGGGGGGGAATACGTCACCGACTTCCGGTTGTTGGGGAAAAACGGGAAAGCGCCGGTCCGACTGGGCATCGTCTACGACCCCCAGCCTGCGTCCGTCCCGAAATCGGCCTACCTCGGCCTGACCCTCGGCACGGGCCTTGAAATCGGGAGCTTCCGTCTCAACCTCGGAGCCTTGATTTCGGTCGAATCAGGCTCGGGGGATCGTCTTCGCGGGAACAGGATCTCGCTGGACGCGGGTTACCTATTTTAAGGACACCGTTCATGAACATCAATCAAATCGCCCTCGCGACAGCCTTGATCCTCCTGACGGTTCCCGGCTCGGGCGTTCAATCATTCGACAAAACGGAAATCATCAGCCTGCCGAAAACAGCGGCCGTCTTGGAGGCCGCCGCCCGCTTGCACTTGGACCTCCTGTCAGAGCGGGACGGCAGGATCTTCGTCGTCGCCCCGCCCGACATCCGGCGCATCATCGAGGCCGAAGGCCTGGCCTACCTCCTGGAAACCGAGCGGTTCGCGCCGGCCGCGGCCGAAGCCGATTCCCCTCTTCTTTCTTCCCCCATCGGGGACTACCACACCCACCAGGAACTGGAAGACGACCTCTATGCCCTCGAAGCCGGGTATCCCGGCCTGGCCAAGGTCGTCACGATCGGATACAGCTTGGAAAACCGTACGATCCTGGCCCTGAAAGTCAGTGACAACGTCGAGGCCGACGAAGGCGAGCCGGGCGCCATTTTTCTCGGCTGCCATCACGCCAGGGAATGGATCTCGGTCGAAGTCCCATTCCTTTTCGGGAAACACCTTCTGGAACACTATACCTCGGACCCCGAGGTCAGGCGGCTCGTCGATTCGGCCGAAATCTGGGTCGTCCCGATGGTCAATCCGGACGGCCATGATTTTTCGGTTCGGGTTTACCGCTATTGGAGAAAAAACCGCCGTCAAAACAGCAACGGAACATTCGGGGTCGATCCCAACCGGAATTACGGCTTTGCCTGGGGATTTGACAACACCGGTTCCAGCCCCAATCCAAATTCGGATGTCTACCGGGGGACCGCGGCTTTCTCCGAGCCCGAAACCGCTGCCGTCAGGGACTTCGTCCTCAGCCGGAACTTCGGCTCGATGGTTTCCTATCACAGCTTTTCCCAGTTGATCATGTATCCCTGGGCCTACGCCGACATTGCCTCCGCCCGCGAGGCGGAGTTCATTGACCTTACCGCCCGGATGGCCGAGCTCATGGCTGCGGTCAATGGACGGGTCTACGGCACCGGCCGGTCCGGCGAGACGCTCTATGTCGTCAATGGCGACACCGGAGATTGGGCCTACGCCGAAACCGGAATGGCCTCCCTCTGCATCGAGCTTCCTCCCCTCGAAACGTACCAAGGGGCGTTTTTCAACGCCGAAGCCGACATCGCCGGAATCTTCGCCGAAAACCTGCCGGCGATGCTCTACCTGGTCGACTGGACGCTTACCCACCCGAATCCCGGCCCCGAGCCGGGGCTGGTCAATCCCAGGCCTCTCCGGCCGGAACGGAAACGCGGCCCCGGTCCCATCCGTTAACATGCAAGAGGTTTTCGACAAGACATCCGCCCTCACCCAGGAAGGAATCCCCTACTGGATTTTCTGGTTTCTCCTCAGCCTGATTCTCCTTTTGCTCGTTTTTATTTTTCTCCGGGACAAGGATCTCCGCCTGCGCTTGAGCCTGGTCCTGTCCGGGGCCAAAAAGCGAATGATGATCAAGCGCCTGGAGCTTCGCCTGGGGCGGCAAAAACGCCGGAAAGCGATCCTCTGCCGCGAAATCGGCCGGACGATCTGGGCCGGGAGGATCGCCATGGAACGGTTCGAACCTCTCTTCGCCCGCCTCGGGCGGTTGGAAACCCAGATCGCCGCCCGCCACGTCGTTCTTCGGGGAATCAATGACCAAATCGCCGGGGTTTCTAACCGCATCGAAACCCTTCAGAACAATCGGGCCGGCCACGCTGAAAGCGGGCCGGCCGA
>JAFGEN010000173.1 GCA_016931595.1 Candidatus Aminicenantota bacterium
GGGTTCCAGAGGAGTCTAGCCAAAAGATACGCCTTCAGTTCGCTGAACTCGTGGCCGGGGCCCGTATTCGTTTGCTGGAAATGGCGGCGAACTCCGTTTCGGACAAAGAATCGGATGTTCGGCTGAAGCACGTGGAGGTTGGGGAAAGGCGAGACAAAGTGGGAAAAATCGACGGTGTAGTCCCAGAGGTACAGCCGGCCGCAGATTTTGCCCCAATCCTCGATGTCGCGGACGAAGGCCCGGCTCGAAGGATCCTCGGCGATGGGCCGGCTCCGGTTGAGCTCGATCGTGCAGAGCATGACTTCGACGTTCGGCGCCGGACGGGTCCGCCGCGGCGCGGGGCGCGAATACTGGTAGGCCAGGGTCGAGATGATTTTATCCGGAAAGAGGGCGGCCACGCGGTTGACGAAACGGATGACGGGACCGGCCGGCGAGCCCTCCTCCTCGATGATCTTTCGGCATTCGGGGCATTGGCAGTAGGAAAAATTGTCGTTCTGGCTGACCGACCAGATCATTCGATCGGGCTGGGCGGCCATTTCCTCGCGGAGGCCGGCGACGGCGATATCGAACACCTCGGGACGAGACAGGCAAGGCTGATCGATGAGGCGCTTTCCATTCATCAAGGCGAAATACTCCGGATGATCGGTGAAATGCGCCTGCCAGGGGATGAGCTTCTGGAACGTGTGGACATAGTAGCCCCGGCCGTAAAGCTCCCGATGATCGTGCAGCCGCAGCCAGTCGCGGTAGTCGGGATCGTCAGCGAACGCGCCGTTGACGATGCGGACCTCGTTCTTCGGGCTGTCGGTCTCCAGGAAGGCCGGAAGGGCGAGGTCGTCCCGCTTCGGGAAGATCTCGGCCGCCGGACTGAACCGGCGGCAGCCGAAATATTTTTCCAGCAAATGAACGACGCCGTAGACGACTCCCCTGCCCGCCCGTCCGGAGACATACAAATTCCCCTCCGATACCGATAGGGCGAACCCATCGTATTGGAGAGAGGAAAAGGCGGAGGCGAGGTTTCGAGGGAGATTTCGGGCCGGGAATCCGATCGCCGCGACACCGGGCCGTCCAGGCCGGTCGGACTCCCGGACCTGGAGATCCGCTCCGCTCATTTTGAGGATCGACGACCTCAGGATCTCCGCGGCCCGCCGCTCGACCTCGCCGGCTCCCCGGGGGATTTCGATCCGGGCCGCGGCCCGGCCGCGGTCGACGAAGACGAAGGCGCGGGCTTCAGGAGCGTCCCGCGGCGGAAGAGAATTTTCCCGCATAGGGCCGGAGGAAGGGCAAGCCGCCGTCAACCCAAGGATCGCCGCCAAAACCGCGCCGGCGGGAAGGCGGCAAGGAAAGGCCCTCCCCTGACTTTTCGGACCGGCCGGACGGGGCATCATCCGGGAATCTAGTGCAAACCGGGCCCCGGCGTCAATAAGCCAGGAGGTTCCCCGGAAATCCCCGCCGGTTATTTCTTCAGAAACTCCGTCACCGCCCCGGCGAACAAGTCGGGAGACTGGAACATCAGGCCGTGCCCGTTGTTCTCAAAAAGAGCCAGGCGGGCCTTGGGGAGCTTCTCAGCCAAATAGCGGGAGTTCTGAGCCGGAACGAGAACATCATCGGCTCCGGCGATGACCAACGCCGGGTGCTTGATCTCCCCCAATCGCTCGCAGCATCCCTTCCAAGAATCGATCGCCTCGGATTGCCGGCCCACGATCTCCGGCGGAATGTTTCCCATCGGGCGGTAAAAGATTTCCTGGAGACGGGGGCCGTGGCTTTGGAGCCAATCGGCGGGGAAAAGGACGCTGATGAATCTCATCCCCTGCTCCTCCGGCGTACCCGAGGTGTCCGTCATTTTCTGAATGATCTCCGGTGCGGGAGGGTAGAGATCGGCCCGGCATTGCGAGGCGTATAGAATCAGCTTGTCGACTTTTTGGGGATGCCGAAGGGCGACTTCCTCCGCAATCAGGGCCCCCATCGACCAACCGAGCAGGTGAACCTTGCCTAGGCCGAGGGCTTCGACCAGGCCGGCGGTATCGTCCGCGAACTGTTCGATCGAAAACGGCCGTTGTCCCGCCTCGGAATTCCCCATGCCCCGGTTGTCGAAGAGGATCACCTGATGGGACGCGGAAAGGGACCGGATCAGGCCGGGCTCCCACAATTCCATCGTGCTTCCGTACCCCATGATCAAGACCAGGGGATCACCGCTCCCGAAAACCCGGTAGGCTATGGAAATGTCCCCGACCTTGATCAGGCGAACAGAGTCCTCCGCGGAGGAGCCTCCGGAACTGTTCAGGACGGCCGCGGCCAGGAGTCCCGTCATCAGGGCCAGGATGATTTTCATCTTCTCTTCCTTATGGCAGGGATATGCCTTTTCTCATACAGCCTCTCTCCGGGTTTGTCAATCCGGGAACAACGTATGGCCCGTCCTCCAGGCTCCGGCCTTTTCGGTTCAACCTTTATTCGCTCTTCAAGTGATCGGCCGGGTTGGCCTCCGCCGCCCGGAAGATGTTGACCCCGACGGAGAGGAAGAGGAGGGCGGCCATGGACAGGAATCCCGCGGCAAAAAACCATGGGCCCAGGATCACTCGATAGGCGAAGCGGTCCATCCAGGCCCGCAGGAACAGGAATGACGGGAGAGCCGAGGCCGCGGCCGAAATCGCCAGGAGGACGATAAAACCCCGTGAAAAGGAGGCCACGATCCCCCCCGTCGAAGCGCCCAGAATCCTGCGGAGGCTGATCTCCTTGCGCCGACGCTCCACAAAATAGGCCGATAAACCGAAAACACCCAGGCCGGCCAGCGCGGCCGCCAGGAAGGACAACGCCGCGAGCATGCGGCCGGTTTTGATTTCCGCGGCATATGTTCGTCCGAACTCCTCGTCGAAGAAAAACCAGGATCCGGGATCCTCCGGAAAATTCTCGAGGCAAAAGGCCTGAATGGCCGCCAAGGTCCGGGATGTCTCCCGGCCGGCGATCTTCACCGAGAGCATTTTAAAAAGAGGGATCGATCGGTCTTCTCCACTCGCCCGTCGGACGACCTCGGCGGGCAAGGCCAGAAGAGCCAGAGGTTCGAGGGGATGATGGAGGGATCGAAAATTGAAATCCTCGACGACGCCGACGATGCGCCCCCGGTCGCCCAGGATGCTGCCTTCGAACGAGAGGGAGCGTCCGACCGGATCCGGCCGGCCGATGAGGCGGGCCGCGGACTCATTGACAAGGAAATGGAGCTCGCCGGTCGTCTGATCGGCCGAACCGAAGTTTCGCCCGGCCGAAATTCGCAAGCCGAACGTATCGACAAAATCAGCATCGACGGCGAACCAGCGGAGATATTCTTCCTGTTCCGGGTCCTTTCCCTCCCAGACGAAGGTTTGGTTGCTTCCATCCCGGCCGGGACGGAAATCCGACGCGGAAACGGATAAAATCCCGGGAATCCGGAGAAGGTCCGCTTTCAGGGCGTCCGCCCGGCCCGCCTGGGCCGGGGGCAAGGGGATATTCACGAGGCTCTCGGTGTCGAGCCCCAGGTCGCGCCCGCGGATGAAGTTCATCTGGCCCTGGATGGTGAACGCGGCGGTGAGCAAACCGCAGGAAAGGAAAAATTGGAGGGCCAGGAGAACATTCCGGGACATCGATTTCCCCCGGTCCAGGCCTTTCTCCCCCCGCAACGCCCTGACCGCGGACAGGGCCGCCGCGGCAAACGCCGGGTAAAGGCCCGCCGCAGTCCCCACAAGAACAGTCAGAGCGGCCAGGAACAAGGCCGTCTTCGGCCAAGAAAGCTCGGACCAATTCAGGACCGATCCGGAAAAACGGTTGAAGGCCGGGAACGCGACTCCGAACAACACCATTCCGACCGCGGCCGCAAGACCGGTTTGCAGATAGGATTCGACCAGGATCTGGCGTACGATCGACCCGCGGCCGGCCCCGAGGACCTTGCGCACGCCCATCTCCCGAAGCCGCTGCAGCGACTGGGCCGTGGACAGATTCACAAAATTGAATATGGCCGACAGCAGGATCAGCAGGCTGATTGCGGCCAAGACCAGAATCCGCTTTCGGTCGCCGCCGGGCTCGAACTCGCCGCGGGGAAGCGAGCCGAGATGAATATCGGGAAGAGCTTGAAGCCCAAGAGAGCGCAACCGGTCCTCCCGGGTTTTACGGTAAGACTCGGGAAACGCCCCGGGAATCGCGGCCAGGACGGATGCGGAATTCGCGCCGGCGGCCAGGAGAATATACGTCTGGTAGTTCCAGGAAGACCATCCGTCTCGATCGTCCATCCCAAATAGCTCGGGCATCGCCCCGGCCGGGGCGAGAAGATTGAACGAAAAATGGCTGGAGACCGGCCAATCGGCGATCACCGCGTCCACCCGGACATCGATCTTGTCGTCGATCCTGAGGACGCGGCCCAGGCAATCCGGCGTTCCAAAATATCGCCGGGCGGCGCTTTCCGTCACAACGACGGAGCGGATATCGACGAGGCTTGTTTCGGGGCGGCCGGCAAGGAACCGAGCCCCGAAAACCCGGAAAAAATCGGGGTCGGCGGCGTAGAATCGGTCCTCCCCCAGCCGGCGGTCCCCGGCCCGAAGATACGACCGGGAATCGGCCGTCGATATCCTTTTGACGGCCGTCGCCGCGGCGACGCCGGGAATCGTGCTTTTCAGCCTTTCGCAGAGGGCATAGGGCGTTCCGGGGAATTCCGGCCCGGTCACGCGGAAGACCCGGTCCGCGTTCGGATGAAACCGGCCGTAGGACGTTTCGAATCGGGTGTACGCCGCGGCGTAAAGTGCGGCGGCCAGACCGACCCCCAATCCCCCGATCTTGATAAAGGCAAAGAGCTTCTGGCGCCGGATCCGGTGCAGGCCGAGTCTCCAGGATGTCGCGGTCAATCCATTAAACAGCATGGGCCCTCCGCTCTTCGGCTTTTCATCGCTCGGCCGGCAAATGATCAGACGTCTCCGACGGAGAAAACGTTGCCTAGAGAGACGATGCCCCGTCATTGACCGCCGAACGACCGGGTTTTACTTCTGTCCTCGGCCGGAGGGCCTCCTACACGCAAATAACCCTGGTATCACCGGTCCATGAAAACCTTCATCCGGGAATCTTCAGCCGGGTTCCCTCACTCCCCCCCGATCTGCATCAGTTTGATCCGGAAGGTCGGGGCGGACAGGCCACGGTTCAGGTCGACGTCGTCGGCGACCATGTCGAGGCCGAGGAACATCTCCTCGGCGCTCCCGGCGATGGTCAAACCGATGACCGGAAAGGCGACTTTCCCGTTTTCGA
>JAFGEN010000174.1 GCA_016931595.1 Candidatus Aminicenantota bacterium
AGTTGGAAATGTCCTGCCGCTCCCGGACGAGCCAGCGGAGGACGCCGCCGGAGCCCTGGGCGCTCTGCTTGGGAGGCCGGCCGGTCAGGACGCAAACCTCATGGCCGCGGGCCTTGAGCGATTCGACGATATCCCGGCAACCCAGGTCCCGGGCGGCCAAGTCCACCGGGGGGTATCCGTCGGTTACGATGAGAATGCGCATGCGGTTGGACTCGTTTTGTTTTCAAATATATACCATCATTGGATAAACCTTGGCAAACGCCGCTTCGAGAGCCGCCGGGTCGATTTAGAAATCCGGGACAGGCCCCCTATTCCCGGATTTTAAAACGAACGGCCAGGGGAAAGCCCGAGGAGTCCTTTTTCAAGACATACAGGGAACCGTTTTTGAACAAGAGCTTGGAGGTGATGTGTCCGGGGAGCGAGGCGCTGAAGAGAAAGACGCCATCCGGGGAAAAGACGTCGTAGGATGTTTCCGGATTGATCCGGTCATGCCATTTCGGCTGATAACTCTCGACCCAGATCCGGTCTTTCTCATCGACCGCCAGGGATTCGAAAGCGGGAAAAACGAGGTCCTTCAGGTAAGGATTAGGCGCTTTTTGAAACGGCGACCTTAGGGCCGTCATTTCCTCGACCTTGGCCCGCATCTCGCCTTCGACCGGCACGCGAACCCGGTCCTTTTTGAATTTGAAGGCCAAAACTCCCGCCGCGTCAAAGACGCTGAACTCAAAATCGACCGCGGCTCCGACGATCAGCCGGCCGCGCGAATCCACCGCCCAGCGGACGAAATGCGGCAGGTCGTATCGAAACCGGTCGTTCGACACCCGGGCCGGCCAGAAGGCGGGGCGGCGAAAAACAGGGGAAAACCGGCCCGTCCCGAGGTCGACGTCACCGACCAGGTATTCCGACCGCCCGCCATCCTGGTATCCGGCGACGCAACGGCCGTTTTTTCCGGAGCTCAAGCCCTCGACATAGCCGTCCATGGTTGAGGAAGAGAGAAACGCGCCCTCGGCGCTGAAAAACGAATACCTCAGACGGTAGGGATCGGCGACAAGAATCCGGCCGTCGGGCGGAATCTCCAGGTTGGTCGCGTGCTCGAATTCGCCCGGCCCCTGGCCGGCCTTTCCCATGGCCCGAAGAAAGTCTCCGTTCCGGTCGAATTGCTTGACCGTCATGTCCTTGCCGTCCAGGACATAGACCCGGCCGGCCGTGTCCGCGTCGATATCGACAGGGGCGTAGAAAAGATCGACTCCGCCGCTACCTTCACCGCCCAGGACGAGATCCTCGACAAACGATATCGGCGTGGATACCGAATCGGCTTTTCCCGGAAGGTTCCGGACGACCTTGATCCCGTCGATTGTTTCGATGATATAGCTTGCTTCTTTTTTCGCGCAGGAGACGGCCGAGAAAAAACAGAGAATCAGAACCGGAATCGCATTTTTCATGATTCCCTCCATGGACTTGCCGATTCTTACCATAATGAAGACTCCGGTCAACGTCCCGGGGTTGCACCGAACGAATTCCCCTTAAGCGACCATATCACTCAAAACTCGGCTTCGTCAATTCCATGAGCCGGTCGCCTTCGGGAGGTCTTTACAACAGAACCTTCACGTTCTCAGGCGGATTCATCTATTTCAGGGATAAAAAATGCCGCCTCGTCGGGTTTTGACTAGGAGGCCCATTTTCCGGATTTCAAGTCATACCGGACCAGAAGGATTTCGTCATCCGGCCGGCTGTCGAAGACATACAGCGAATCGCCCTCGATCTTGAGACGGGGCGCGACGAAGGCCCCCAGGCGGTAACGCTCGACCCAACCCCGGTCGGGGCCGAACACGTCGATATAAACGGTCCGGTCGCACGGGTCGGCGCCGTGTGTTGCAGCCCAGAGGCGTCCGGACGGGTCGACGGCGATATCATCGACGGCGAATTTCTCGGGGTTGACCCCGCCGGGGGAGGCCGACCCGCCCTCCATCGCCGCCACCCTGGACGCGGCGGTTTTTTGCCGCCGCGTTTCGTCGGTTAGATCCTCGGGACACTTAGCCACGGGGCGATAAGGACGAGTGATGTCCGGCCGAAAGTTGCCTTCAGGCTCCAGGGACAAAATCCTGTATTCCTTGGCGGACCGGTCGAGGACATAAAGCTCCCCGGCCGGGCCCGCGGTGAAGGAATAAAACGCCGAGGCCGATGATTTCCCGCCGCCGCTGTATTCATCGCTTCTTCGGAATAGGGTCCGGGCGGTTTGAAAATCGGCACCCGTTTTTTCGATTGTTTTTTCCAGGACGACTCCCTTTTCCGTGCGACGGAAACGGGATTCCGAAAGGAGAAATCCCCCGCCGGCGGCCGGGAACATGGCATCGATCAGGCTTTGGGCCCGTCCAGTATACCTTTTCAGGAAGCGGCCGTCGCCGGAGAAAACGGAAAAATGACCGTCGAAAACGACGATGTCCCCGGAAGTCGAGCGGACCAGGGACAGAGGCCGCTGAAGCTCGCCGGGCCCTTGTCCCGGGCGGCCGAAAGCCCCTAGAAATTCTCCGTTCCCGTCGAATCGCAGAACCCGTCCTCCCCGGTTGTCCAGAATATAAATGCTCCCATCCGCACCGACGGCCGCGTCCATAATCGAAGCTACGGGAGATCCGTCGAATTCCCCGCCCAAATCCAGGCGGAGGGATTCCTTGAGGGCCGGAATGGTTTTATCTTCCCTAAAACAATGCCCCCAACCCGAGAAGCCGAAACAGATGACGAGAACCGGGATGAAACAATGCGGCTTTCGAAAAGACATCGTTGACCTCCCGTTTATCAGACCGATACTGCCACCAAAAAAAAGAGGCTTGAAAAAGTGTAATACTATTTAATTAGTTATTCAACTATTATTATAGTTATTATTTGATTTTTCGCTCGTCCCGCCTTTTTTTCTCCCCGGCCGCGTCTCCTCGATCACCCGGGCGTCGACCCAGAAAAGGCCGCGCGAAGCGCCGCTGCCCCGCCGGCCGCTCTGAAAAAAGAGATACCGCCCGTCGGGCGTGACGACGGCCATGCTATCGCTGCCGTCGGTCCGCAGCTTTTCACTGAGATTCTGCGGCTCAGACCAACTCCCGTCCTTCTGCCCGAACATTGCAAGCCGGGATTCACGCGGACAGCCCCGGCTGTTCCCGGGCCGGGTCAAACCACGGTTTCAAGCCGAAGCCAGGCGGGATACGGCCGCGGAGAATCGCTCGATCTCCCCGGCGGTGTTGTAATAATGGACGGAGGCCCGGACGACGCTC
>JAFGEN010000175.1 GCA_016931595.1 Candidatus Aminicenantota bacterium
GCCGCATTTGCTTCGTTACGAAGGGTTCGCAGTGCGACTAGCACGGGCTTTGCAGTCCTCGAGCTCGTTGAAAACGAGGCGAGGGCAGCGTCACCCTTCGTGCCTCGCAACTGCAGCCATCTCGACTCGTGCATAATGCAGGCTAAATTCTCGGACCGGGAGCGGCCAGGATCCGCACCTTGACCTGCAGCCGCCTGGCTTCGGCCCACTCCGTCAGCCGCTCCGGCAAACCGCCCTCGCCGGGTCGGAGGCCGGCGATTTCAAGGAGAAGCGTTTCGATATCCCGGGCCAGGTCCGTAAGATACGGATCTCCTTGGCGCGCGGCCAGGTCCCGGAGAATCCGGGTTTGCGTCAGCATATCCTGGACGAGTTGACGCTCCAGGGGAGAAGCCTCCTGCGAATCGTCCCTCGCGGAACGATGGAGCCAGCTCGTAAGCAGGGGGTGAAGGCTCTCGGCATAGCCCTGGAGAAAAGCTGCGGAGTCTATGGCCGATGGAACCCCGGCCGCTTGCGGCGAAGAGAATCCCGGGATCTTCATTCGGCCGGAGCGCCCGGCGAAATAGCCGGCGATGAACACGGCCAGGAGAATCAATCCGGCGAAGGCCCAGGCCGGCCTCGGTTGCAGGCGCGGAGACCTCCGGATTCGGGAATTCAGGCGGTCGGAGACGGCGGCCCAGGATTTTTCCCAATCGGGTGATTCCGTCGTCGCCGGATGAGGAAATGCTTCGGCCAGGCGATGAGGCGTCTTTTTCAGGGCGGCCCGGCAATCGGGGCAATTCCGGATATGCTCTTCGAGAGACGATCGCTCTTCGGCCGGCAGCTCCGCATACAGGGAAACGGCGATGAGGCGGCGGCATTCCCGGCAATTCATGATTCCCTCCATAACGGATCGAGACGCCGGCGCAGCTTTCCGGCCGCTCGCTTCAAGTGGACCTTGACGCTGCTCGGGCTGACGCCCAGCCGGGCCGCGATCTCCTTGATGTCCAGGTGACGGTTGTAGCGAAAATCGAAAATCACTTGTTGGGCGGGAGACAATTCCTGAAAGGCGTCCGATAAATGTTCCATGGCTTGGGCGGCGGCGGCGGCCTTTTCCGGCGAGAAGGAAGAGGCGGCGGGAGGGTCGTAGTCCGAACCGGAAAGAGGGACGATCAACTCCCGCTTTTCCCGCTTGCGTTTTCGGAGAAGCTCGATGGTTTGATGAAGGCCGATTCGCCCGATCCAGGCGGCAAAGCCGGTCCCCCTTTCCAGATCGAAAGAGGGGAGGGCTTTGAACGCCCGGACAAATGTCTCCTGCAGAATATCTTCAGCGTCCTGCCGGGACCGTGTATACCGAAAGGCGATGCGGAAGATGGTTTCCCGGTGGCGGTCATAGAGTTCGCGGAGAGCCGCCGGGTCTCCGTCCCGGGCAGACGCGATATATCGCGAGTCGTCGTTCATGACGTTTGTGCCATTATACTCCGTCCGTTGGTACGGTGAGATGGGGTCTCAGGACGACACCCCGGCCGAAAAAGAAACTTTTTTAGGGATTCTTTCGTAAATAAGAATAGGTAATACTGAAATTCAGTAAAATCGAAGGAGGCGGCCGGATGAAGGAACTTTCGAAGATCGAAGAAATCCTCCTGGTCGCAATCTGGCGGCTCAAGGACCAGGCCTACGGCGTCCGCATCCGCCGGCATGTCTCCCGGGTCCTGGGCAAGGACATTACCTACGGCAACCTGTACAGCGCCCTGCATCAGCTGACGGCCAAGAAATTCGTCCTCCAGGCGGACGGGCCTCCGGGCGTTTCGTCCCGGCGCGGCCGTCCCCGGATTTATTATACCGTTTCCCCGGCCGGGCTGGAGGCCCTTCAAAACGCCCGGGAATTGAACCGGAAGCTGTGGCTCGGCCTGACGGCTTTGGCCCTCAACAAAGATTGATAAGAATGAATCCCGCGGTGTCCCGGCCTCCTCGAATTACAGCCTGGTTTCTGAAACTGGCCGCCAGGGAAGAGGACCGGTTCGCCGTCTTGGGGGATTTCGACGAGGAATACACCGAAACGGCCGGACAACTCGGCCGACGCGCGGCCCGGCGTTGGTTTCGGCGTCAGGCGCTCCGGACGGCGCCCCGTCTTTTTACCGATTTCATTTACTGGAGAACGGTCATGTTTAAAAACTATCTGAAAATCGCCCTGCGGAACATCCGCAAGCAGAAAGCCTATGCCTTCATCAACATCGCCGGCTGGGCGGTGGGGATGACCATTTGCATCCTGATTCTCCTATGGGTCCGGCAGGAGCTGAGCTTCGACCGGTTCCATGCCGACGCGGGCCGCATCCACCGGCTGACGCTGGAGGCGTTCATCGGGGCGCACCAAACCGCCCCCGTCGCCCCGACTCCGGCCGCTCCGGCCCTGGTCGAGGAATATCCGGAAATCCTGGCGGCGACGCGGCTCGAAAACCCGCGGCCGGCTTTCTTTTGGAATGAGGACCGGGAATTCCGGGTCGAGAATATGACCACGGCCGATGCCTCCTTCCTTCGGATCTTCAGTTTCCCTCTCCTCGCCGGAGATCGGGAGACCGCCCTGGCCCGCCCGTACACGGTGGTCCTCACGGAAAGCACGGCCCGACGGATCTTTGGAACCGCGGATGTCCTGGGCGAATTCCTCAAGGGAGAGAGCGGCCGGTCGTACGCCGTCACCGGCGTCCTCAAGGATATTCCCGGCAACTCCCACCTGACCTTCGATGTCGTTCGGTCGTTCGAAACCCTGGCCGAGGAGAACCGGGCCGCCGTGGAAAATTGGTTCGCCATTTCCAATTTCGCCTACGTTCTCCTGGACGAGAAGGCCGACCCGGCCGCCCTCGAGGCGAAACTCCCGGCCTTTATCGACAAGCATATGGGGGAGACCTTGAAAGCGGTCGGGGGGAAGATGGCCCTGAAGCTTCAACCTTTGACCCGCATCCACCTGCACTCGAACTTCGCCGTGGATGCCGGTCCCCAGGGCGACATCGCCACGGTGGTTCTCTTTTCCGGCATCGCTCTTCTCGTCCTCCTCATCGCCTCGATCAATTTCATCAACCTGTCCACGGCCCGCTCGTCCACCCGGGCCAAGGAAGTCGGCCTGCGCAAAACCCTGGGGTCCGACCGCCGCCGCCTGGTCGGCCAGTTTCTGGGGGAGTCCGTCCTTTACAGCTTCCTGGCCATGATCCTGGCCCTGGGCCTTCATTTTCCGGGTTTGCGGTTGTTTGGTTCCATTCTCGGGCGGCCGTTGGGCGTGAACGCGTTCACTGTCCCCTGGATGATCCCGACCCTTCTCGGCTTAGCCCTGGTGGTCGGCGTGGTCGCCGGTCTCTATCCGGCCGGCGTCCTGTCCTCTTTCCAACCCGCCCGCGTCCTCAAGGGACAGGGACGGGCCGTCGGCGGGGTCTTGTTCCGCCGGGCCTTGGTTGTGGTCCAGTTCACCATCTGCGCCGCCCTGATCGTCAGCTCCCTGGTCATTTCCCGGCAGATCCGATACATCAAGGATCAGCCGCTTGGATTCGAAAAGAATCAGGTCCTGGTGATTCCCCGCTTGAGCCCCGCCATGAGGGATTCGTTCCCCTCCATCCGGCATGAGCTCATGGGCATCCCCGGCGTCCAGGAGGCGGGGGCCTCCTCCCTCGTCCCCGGCCTCGGGATCGCCCGTTCGGCTTTTTTCCCGGAGGGTTTCAGCGCCAACGAGCCCCAGCTTATGGACGTTTTGTCCCTCGAGCCCCATTTCCTGGACGCCCTGGACATTAAGATCACGGCCGGCCGCAACTTCTCCCCGGACCTTCAGACCGACCGGACCGAATCCGTGCTGATCAACGAAACGGCCGCCCGCCGCTTCGGCTGGGCCGAACCCCTCGGCAAGCGGTTCGTTCTTACGCCCGGTCCCGATGAAGCCGGTTCCGAGACGACCTACTTGAATGTCGTCGGCGTGGTGGGGGATTTCCACACCCGATCCCTCCACCAGGAAATCGGACCCATGATCCTGATCAACAATCCGGAAAACCTCGGCCTCGTCTCGGTCAAGCTGTCGACGGAAGGTCTTTCCGGAGCGCTGGACGGGATCAAACGCGTCTGGAAGCGGCTCGCCCCGGGCAATCCCTTCGATTATCTTTTTCTGGACGACCGCTTCGACGCCCAGTACCGGGCCGATGAGAGGATGAAGACGATGACCCGTTATTTCGGCTTATTGGCCGTCCTGATCGGCTGTCTGGGCTTGTTTGGAATGGCTTCCTTTACCGTCGAGCGGCGGACCCGGGAGATCGGAATCCGCAAAGTCCTGGGCTCGTCGACGGCCGGCATCGTCCGTCTGCTGTCGAAGGAAACCGTGATCCTCATCCTGGCGGCCAATGCCGTCGCCGCGCCGGCGGCCTTCTTCCTGATGAACCTCTGGCTGCGGCGCTTCGCCTACCGGGCCCCGGTAAGCGCCTGGATTTTCGTGCTCGCGGTCTTCGGCTCGCTTTCGATCGCGCTCCTGACGATCAGCGTCCAGTCGATCCGGGCCGCGCGGGGGAAACCGGCCGACGC
>JAFGEN010000176.1 GCA_016931595.1 Candidatus Aminicenantota bacterium
CTGCAGCCATCTCGACTCGTGCATAATGCAGGCTTATTCATGGGCGTGCTCCGTTTGCCCGGGATTATACGCTATTTCGGGGGGCCTTCGCTCGGACGATCCTCGCGCCGACCTACCACTCGATCAGGGCGCCGGCCCAGCTCAATCCGCCGCCGAAGGCGATGAGAAGGACCAGGTCGCCCGGCTTGAACCGGTCCCAGGTGTCGTTGAGGGCCAGTCCGACCGAGGAAGACGACGTGTTGCCGTATTTTTCCAGGACCGAGATGAATTCCGCGTTCTTGCTCACTCCCCTGGCCGCCGCGTCGAGGATCCTCTGGTTGGCTTGGTGGGGCACGACGTATCGGACGGCGGCGGGGTCGATTCCGGCCTTGCGCGGGACGCGCTCGCAGAGATCCTGGAGGATCCGGACGGCGAATTTCATGACCGTCGCGCCGTTCTGGCGGAACCAGTAGTCTTTCATCCGGCCGTTGAGAACGTCCTTGACCCCTCCGATATGGACTTCATTGACCAGCGACGGTATGGACCCGAGCTCGGTGGCCAGGATCCGGTGCATCGGGCGCTCCTTGGTCACGACGATCGCGGCCGCCGCGTCGCCGAAGAGAATGCAGCCGGCCCGGTCGGTGTAATCCACGCCGGTGGACATCTGCTCGGCGCCCGTGACCAGGCCCCAGGCGAGGTCCCGAGTCTGGAGGAAGCTTTCGGCGATGGCCAGACCGTAGATCATGCCGCTGCAGGCGGCGTTCAAGTCGAAAGCCAGGGCCCGCTCGACCTGGAGGTCATGGGCGATCTCATAGGCCAAGGCCGGGCAGAACCGGTCGGGAATGACCGTCGAGCTGATGATGAAGCCGGCGTCCTTGCCCTGGAGGCCGGCCCGCTCGAGGGCGGTTCGGGCCGCGGCCACGACGTGCGGCCTGAGTTTCTCGTCTGGGCCCAGAATATGGCGCTCCTTGATGCCCGTCCGGGTGGTGATCCATTCGTCGGTGGTGTCCACCATCTTGACCAGGTCGTCGTTGGTCAGAATTTTCTCCGGGACGCTCGTCCCGATGCTGCGGATTCCGATTTCGGTCATGGTCGTTCCTTTCGGCGGTTCATTCGCCGTCTTTTAAGAGATTGAGATGGGCGGCCGTCTCCCGGGTCATTCCGTGAACCACGAAGCGCCCCCGGGCGACGATGTTTTCCCCCGACCGGGCGACCGCTTCGACGAACACCCGCCGGCCGGTTTTCTTTTCCACCTTGGCCTTGGCGATCAGCCGCTCCCCGGCCCGGACCGGGCGGAGGAAATCGACGTGGGCTTCGCCGGTCAGGGCGATGGGGGCTTCGGCTACGGCCGCGGCCAGGGAATTGAGCAGGGCAAAAAGGATATGGCCGCGGACGATATCGCACTTTTCCAGGCACATCCAGGGTTCGGTTTCCAGGAGCGAGAGGCCGCTTTCCCCGGGCTCGATTTCGATCGTTTCCCCGACATGGTCGCGGGCGCCCAGCGACCGGGACACGCCGAAGTAGCGGCCGGCCATCTCCCGGGTTCGGCGCCGGACATCGGGGATGGACAGGGACGACCGGTCGAGGCGGATGGTCGGGATGCTGGCCCCGAGCGCCGCTGCCAGCTCATCATCCGTGGCGAAGGGATTGCGCTCGATCTCCTCGCGGAGCCGCTCGTGCCGTTCCTCTTTTCGAATCATGTCTTGTTTTGGCCTTTTATTACCAGGTGATAATAAAAAAGAACGGCTCGTGCGTCAAGCTTTTTTTTTAACCCGCGTTGAATAGGAAATATGAAACCCGTCGATTGAACCGGGACAACCGATTTTCGTAATAATAGACGATATGTCAGGGAGAACCGGGATTCGTTCAATCAGGATTTGGTACATTCTCAGCCTGGCGATTTTCATCGGGATGATCGCCGCGACCTATTTCTTGGGCACGAATGTCGATCGGAATTTTATCCATCTCGGAATCGTGGCGATTCCGTTTCTCATCTTGGCCTTTTATTGGCACGGCCGCCTGAAAGACGCCGGCCTTCGCCGCCGTTTGAACGAAACATGGGGGTCCGTCGATTTGAGAGTACGGGATATGAACGAAATCGACGGCCATTTCCGGCTGACTCGTGACGATTTAAAACGAGACGACGCGCTCGATGACCGGACCTGGAGCGATCTGGATATGGATGCGGTTTTCTCTCAGATCGACAGGACCCTGACGGCGCCGGGGGAACAGATCCTTTATCGCCTTCTCCGCAGGCCGTCGTTCGATGACCGGGACATCGAAGAACGCCGATCCTGGATAACCTCATTTTCCCGGGACAAGGACTTTCGGGATAACAGCCGCTTCTTTCTGGCCAAGCTCGGCCGAAATGAGGGGGAAGGACTGGCGGAGTTCCTGTGGGGAGAGCCGCCGCGGACGATTTCCGTCCCCTTTCCGCTGTTTGTCCTCCCGTTGTCCCTGGTTTCATTTTTCGTTCTCATCCTTGCCGGGCAGGGTTGGGCTTGGTTTGGATTTGTTGCCGCCTTCGTCGGGAGCATGTTTGCCCATTTCCGGGCCAAGCGAATGATCGGAGAATACGGCCCGTCGTTCCGATATCTTGGCCGGATGATCGTTTGGGCGAGGAAACTGGCCGGACTCGCCGTTCCGGAAATCATCGGAGCCGTCGAAAGTTTGTCCGACGATCTTCGTTCCGTCGCCGGAATGCCCCGGAAAACCGCATGGATCGCCCTCGGAGGGAACGATCCCTTTTTTGAATACATCAATGTCCTTTTTCTAACGGAGTTGCGGGCGTACCACGGGGCGGTGAAGCTGCTTCAAGCGCATCGTCATGCGCTTCAAAGAATTTTCGAATGGACCGGTTTCTTCGATGCGATGGCGTCGATCGCCTCCTACCGGACGGATATTTGCGATTATTGCGAACCGCGTTTTGCGGAATCCGGACCATGGCTGGAGTTGGAGAATGCGGTCCATCCGTTGATCAAGAACCCTGTTCCCAATTCCCTCGCCCTGAAGGAGAACGGCTTATTGATTACGGGCTCCAACATGTCGGGAAAAACGACCTTCTTGAAAACGATCGGCGTCAATGCCGTTTTAGCCCAAACCATCTGCACCTGCCGTGCCGAAACATATCGGGCTCGTTTCTTCCGCATCGCGACGCTTATCGGACGGAACGACAACCTTGTCGAGGGAAAAAGCTATTACCTTGACGAAATTCTGGCGCTCAAGCGGCTCTTGAATCACGAAAACGAGGCTGTTGCGCGCCTCTATCTCTTGGATGAGCTGTTTCGAGGGACCAATTCGGTCGAACGGATTGCCGCCGCCGTGGAGGTTCTGGCCTACCTGGCGAAAGGAAACGGGTGCACGGTCGCTTCCACCCATGACTTGGAAGTCACGAAGCTCGTCGGATTCGATTATTCCAATTTTCATTTTGAAGAAACGATCGGAGATGACGGGCTTGCCTTCAACTATAAGCTCATGCCCGGTTCTTCCGCGACGCGGAACGCCGTCCAATTGCTCCGGTTTGTCGGATATCCGCCGGAAATCGTCGAGGCAGCCGAACGAAGGGTTTTCTTCCTTCAGCCGAAGGAATGAGCGATCGAAGAGTGTTCATTTACGCCGGCCGGTTCGGAATCCAATGCCCCGGACGGTCCTCCCGATTTTTATAGACGTCCGCCTGGAATCCGACTATAATTGTCGGGTTTAAAGGACTCCATCATGAATGAAACGATGATGCGCCTGTCCCGTTCGGCGGCCGTCGCGGCCGCTTCTTTGCTCCTGCTCGCCCCGTCCTTCTCCTCCGAGAAGACCTCATTTTCTCTTGACGAACTCCTGGCGATGGGTCTTGTCCGCAATCCGCGCCTTGCGTCCGGGGCCTTGGAAGTCGGCGCCCGGGAGGCGGCCTACCAGGCGTCGCGACGGTTGAGCAATCCCGAGTTCGGGCTCGATCTCGGCCGGGCTGAATTTCATAATCGCGAGGGCGGCCGGGCAACGAGTGGATTCTCCCTCAGCCAACCGATCGAAAGCCCGTTCGCGCGCCGTCCCCGCATCGAAATCGAACGAAGCGCCTGGGAGGAGTCGGGCCACGCCCAGGCCAACCGGATCATGGAAACTGCCTCCGAGATCAAGATCCGGTATTTCTCCCTTCTCCTCCTTCAGGAAAAGGAACACCTTCTCGAGAAGACCGCCGAATCGGCCAGGGGCATGGAGGCCATCGTCCTCAAACGGGCGGAGCTCGGCGAGGTCAAGCCCCTCGACGCGGTCAAGCTGCGGGTCGAGGTCCTCAAGGCCGAAAAGGAGACGACCGCCCTGCGGGCGGAAATGGAAACGGCTCGGCAGGACCTGAACGCGCTTCTGGACAACGGCCTGCCCCGCGACTTTTCTGTTTCCGGGAAACTCGAGGCTGTGTCGGTCCCGTTCGACGAAGACGCTGTGGTCGAGCGGGCCCTCGCCGCCCACCCCCTCGTTCGGGCGGGGATGGCCCGCCTCGAGCAGAGCCGAAGCCGGGTCCGCTTCGTCCTGGGCCGTCGTTTCCCGGACCTGGTCCTGAGAGGGTTCAGCGAATCCGGACTGGACGGCGTCAACCGCGGAGTGGCTCTCAGCCTGGCCGTTCCGCTCTGGAACTTCAAATCCAAGGAGGCGGCCGAAGCCTCCCTTCTGGCCCAGGCTGAAGAAAAGGAGCTTGGCGCGATCCGTTTGGACCTGGACCGTGAGATCCGGGCCGCCGTGCGCCGCATCCGTCTGGCCGAGGACACCCTGTCTGTTTTCGACTCGGCCCTTCTTCGCGAGGTCGAGGAAAGTCTTCAGATCGCCGAGGTCAGCTACCGGGAAGGCGAGCTTTCCCTGCTCGATTTCCTGGATTCCCAGAGGACCTACAACAGCATCCTGGGCGATTATTACCAAGCTCTTTACGATTGGAACGCCGCGATGGCCGCCTTGGAGAAGGCGGCGGGAGGACCGGTCCGATGACAAGAGGAAACACCCCCGCATTCGGGCTCATGGCCGCGGCCCTGGGCATATTCTTATTAATGTCCTGCGACGGACAGCCCGACCCGGTCTCGCCCGCCGGTTCGGACGATCACGCGGCGGCCGCTTCCGGGGAAGAACAGGAGCATCCCCATCTCCAGGTGCCCCCGGATAAGCAAAAGGCATGGGGGATCGGGATCGGCGAGGTCCGGAAAAGCGACCTGGCCGGCGTCAGTCTCGTTCCCGGAGTCATGGCCCTCAACGGAAACCGTACGGCCCATGTCACCTCGTTCGTCCCCGGCCGGGTGGCTTCCATCGCCGCGGACCTGGGCGGTCGGGTTCGCAAGGGCCAACCGCTTCTGACGATCGATTCCCCGGAATTCGCCCGGGCCCAGGCCGAATTTCTCGAGGCCCGGGCGCGGTTCAACCTCGGCCAAGCCGAATTGCGCCGGGCAGAGGCCTTGCGCCAGGCCAAGGCCGTCGAGGAGAAGGAATACTTCCGCCGCCGTGCCGAACACGAAAAGCTGGCCGCCGAGTACGGGGCTTTGGGATCGAAGCTCCATTCGTACGGCCTGACCCACGAGGATATTGAAAAGCTCATCGAGAGGTGCCGGCTGGTCGAAACCCAGGAATACAAATGCGAGGTGGCCGACCCGAACCTGCCGCTCCTCTCCCCCTTGGCCGGGACGGTGATTTTTAGGAATGCGGTCCTCGGCGCCCCGGTCGAGCCCGACACCGTGCTCTACACGGTCTCCGACCTGGGGATTTTGTGGGCGCTTCTCGATGTCCCCGAGAAGGACATCCCTCGGATCGGGCCGGATAGCCGCGTCTCCATCAGGTCGGAGCTTTATCCCGGGCGCGAATTTTCCGCCCGGATCGGCGCCGTCAGCGAGGTCGTCGACGAAAAGCTCCGGACCCTGCGCGTCCGGGCCGAAGTCGAAAACCGCGAAAACCTTCTCAAGCCCAACATGTATGTGCAGGGCGTCCTCGAGCATACCGGCAAGGCCTGGACCGGTGTCTTGTCCGTACCCGAAGAGGCGGTCCAGACGCTGGGGGAAGAGAAAATCGTCTTCGTCCGGGAAAAGGACGACGTCTTTGCCGTCCGGCACGTCCGCCTCGGCGACCGGGTCGGCGACCGCCGCATTATTCTCGAAGGACTCGAGGAGGGTGAAGTGTTCGTCCTCAAGGGGGCTTTCACCCTGAAATCCGAACTCTCCAAGGCGGCCTTCGGGCATGGCCACGTCCATTGATCCGGGGTTTTCCATGATCGAAAAGATCATCGCCTTTTCCCTGAGGCAGCGGGTCTTCATTGTCCTAGCCGCGCTGGCCGTCTCCGTCCTGGGTGTCCTTGCCTACCGCAACCTGTCCATCGACGTCTTTCCCGACCCCTCGCCGCCCCTCGTCCAGATCTATACCGAGGCCCATGGCATGGCTCCCGAGGAGGTCGAGCGGCTGATTTCTTACCCCCTCGAATCAGCGATGTTCGGCCTGCCCAAGGTCCGGAACATCAGGTCCGTGTCTTCGTATGCCCTGTCCATCGTCAGCGTTTACTTCGAGGACGGGACCGATATCTACTGGGCCCGCCAACTGGTCAGCCAGCGGATTCCGGAGGCTCGGGATCAATTGCCCGGCCAGGCGGACAATCCCGTCCTCGGGCCGGTCGCGACGGGCCTGGGCCTGGTTTACCTCTATGTGCTGGAAGGCGAGGGGTATTCGACGATGGAGCTCCGCACTCTCCAGGATTGGCTGGTCAAGTACGAGCTCAAATCGGTTCCCGAGGTTTCCCAGGTCCTCAGCATCGGCGGGGACGTCAAGCAGTTCCAGATCCTCATCGACCCCCAGGCCCTCCTCAAATACGGCCTGACCCTGGCCGAAGTCGCGGAGCGCGTCCGCCGGAACAACCAGAACACCGGGGCGTCCTTCATCACCCGCGGTTCCGAGGAGTTCATCATCCACAGCGTCGGGCTGGCCAGGACGATCGAGGACCTGAGGTCCGTCGTCCTGGCCGTCAGGCAGGGCACGCCCGTCCGGCTGGAGGATGTCGCCCAAGTTGAGGTCCGGCCGGCCGTGCGCCGCGGCGCGGCCCTGGCCGACGGGAAGGGCGAGAAGGTCGCGGGCATCGTCCTCAAGCTGTTGGGGTCGAATACGGCCCGGGTCATCGCCAACCTCGAAGCCCGCATCGCCGAGATCAACCGGGCCCTGCCCGCGGGCGTCGAGATCGTCCCGTTCTACAACCAGGCCGCGCTCGTCCGGCAATGCTTCTCCACCGTTTCCGTCAACCTCCTGGTCGGCATCGTCCTCGTCATCCTCGTCCTGTTCCTGTTCATGGGGGACTTCCGGTCGGCCGCCGTCGCCGTCCTCGCCCTGCCCTTCTCGCTTCTCTTCTCGTTCATCCTGATGCAGAGGACGGGGATGCCGGCCGACCTGATTTCTTTCGGGGGCTTGGCCATTGCCATCGGCCTCATGGCCGACGCCTCGATCATCCTCGTTGAGAGCGTTCACCGGCGCCTCGAAACGGGGACGGAGGACCGGGGCCGGGCTATCGCCGCGGCCGCCTCGGAAGTGGGCCGGCCGCTCTTGTTCGCCGTCGTCATCATTATCCTCGTCTTCCTGCCCATCTTCACCCTGACCGGGATGGAAGGCATCATGTTCCGGCCTCTCGGCATCGTGATCTCCTTCGGCCTGGCCGGGTCGCTCCTTTTCGCCCTGCTTGTCGCTCCGGCCCTGGCCTCCTTGTTCCTCAAATCCGGCCGGCGGGCCGGCCGCGGAGAACCCGCTCTCTTGCGCGGGATCAAGAGTGTATATCGGCCCCTGTTCGCCTGGTGCCGGCGGCGCCGGACCTGGGTTTTCGCGGCCACGGCCCTGATTGCCGCGGCCGGACTGGCCGTTCTGCCGTTTCTAGGCCGGGAGTACATCCCTTACCTCGAGGAAGGGACGATCCATCTCCGCGTGACCCACGACCCCAATATCGCCCTGGAGGAAGCCGTCCGGCGGACGACGGA
>JAFGEN010000177.1 GCA_016931595.1 Candidatus Aminicenantota bacterium
ATTCGCCTTGGCCGCAACGTACGCCCCGGCCCAGTACCAGGGCTATTTCGGCCGAAACAAGGTCCAGTACAAGAAGTTCGATTACCAGGTTCTGCGGACAGATCATTTCCAGATCTATTTTTATCCCGAGGAGGAGGCGGCCGTTCGGACCGCCGCGGTAATGGCCGAGCGCTGGTACAACCGGTACGCCCGGATCTTCAACCACGACCTCAGGGGCAAGCAGGCCCTGATTCTGTACGCCAGCCATCCGCAATTCGAGCAGACGACCGTGCTTTCGGAATTGATCACCGAGGGGACGGGCGGCGTCACCGAGTCGTTCAAGCGACGGATCATCCTGCCGTTCGGGGCGACCCTCGAGGACACCGACCACATCATCGGCCACGAGCTCATCCATGCCTTCCAGTACGACATGGCCGCCGGCGGCGGGCAGCGCTACAACCCCCAGTCCATGGGCGGGCTGGAGCGGATGCCGCTGTTCCTGATCGAGGGCGCGGCCGAATACTTTTCCCTCGGCCCGGAGGATCCCCACACGGCCATGTGGATGAGGGACATGATCCGAAAGGAAAAGATCCCGACTCTGAAGAATCTCGAGAATCCCTATAAATATTTTCCCTACCGCTACGGCCAGGCCGTCTGGGCCTATATCGGCGGCCGCTGGGGCGACGTGGTGGCGGCCAAGCTCATGAAGGAGCTGGTCCGTGGGTCCGAGTACGACAAGGCCTTTCCCCGGATCCTGGGCATCACCGTCAAGCAGTTCAACGAGGACTGGCAAGCGGCATTGAAAGCCGAATACGGCCTGATTGAAAGTTCCACCGAAAAACCGGCCGATATCGGCCGTCTCCTGGTCCAGGGAACCGAGGAGGATTCGATCAACTGCGCCCCGTCGATTTCCCCCGATGGAACAAAATTCGTCTTCATCTCCTCCCGGGACCTGTTTTCGATCGAGATGTTCATGGGCGACGCCAAGACCGGCAAGGTCACTCGGAAGCTGACGAAAACGGCCATCGACCCCCATTTCCAGAGCATCCAGTTCATCTATTCGGCCGGCGACTGGTTGGCCGACGGGTCACGCTTCGCCTTCGGGGCGGTCAGAAAGGGCCTGCCGGTCCTGGCCTTCCTCGACTCCGCGGGCCGGCGGATGGAGGACCTCGACGTCGTCTTTCCGGAACTTGGAGAAATCCTCAATCCGACCTGGTCCCCCGACGGCCGGAAAATCGCTTTTTCAGCCCTGACGGGGGGATATTCCGACCTCTACATCTACGATTTCGAGAGCAAGAGCCTGGAGAACATCACATCCGACCCGTACGGCGACTTGCAACCGGCCTGGTCGCCCGACGGGAAATGGATCGTCTTCGTCACCGAGAGGTACACGGCCCAGCTGGACCTGGCCGCCACCGGCAACTACCGGCTGGCCCTCCTCGACCCGGAGACGAAAGAGATCCGGGAACTGCCGGCTTTCCTGAACGGTAAGCACATTACCCCGCAGTGGTCGGCCGACGGACGCCAGATTTATTTCATCTCCGACCGGGACGGCATTTCCAACCTCTACCGTCTGGACCGGGACGAGAATCGATTCTACCAGATCACCAACCTGTACACCGGGATCAGCGGCATCAGCTCGCTCAGCCCCTCCCTGACGGTCGCCTCCAAGACCGATGCCGTCCTCTACGGCCTGTATGACAACGGCATCTACAACATTTACGAGCTCAAGCCGGAGGAGGCCATGTCGGGAAAACCGGTGGCGACGGATGCGGTCGAGATGACCGCGGCCCTCCTGCCGCCGAAAGCCCGCACCGGCTCGGAGCTGATGGGCCTTCTCCGCAATCCGATGTACGGCCTGCCGGCCGACGCCTCCAAGTTCACGTCCTCCCCGTACGAGCCCAAGATCACCCTGGACTACATCACGCCGCCCCAGGTCGGAGTGGGCGTCGACCGCTACGGGTCCTACGCCGGCGGCGGCGTCGCCCTGACCTTCAGCGACATGCTCGGCCAGCACAACGTCATCGGCATCGCCCAGGTGAATTCCCGCCTCATCGATTCGGCCTTCATCGGCCTCTACTCCAACACGAAGAACCGCCTCAACTACGGCTTTATGATCCAGCGGATGCCCTACATGTACGGCGGGTATTCGATCGAAAACGGCTACGTCGGCAACGAGCCGTCCTATTTCGTCAATGAATATATTTATCGCCAGATTTACTACCAGGCCAACGCCTTCGCCGTCTACCCCTTCAATCCCTCCCATCGGTTCGAGCTCCAGGCCGGGTACAGCTACATCCAGTTCGCCAACTCGCTTTACACCCGGGCCTACTCCTATTACACGAACTCCCTGATCTATTACGAGGACCTGGACCTGCCGGCGGCCGACGGGTTGAGCATGCCGTTTGCCGGGGCGGCCCTGGTCTACGACACGTCGATCTTCGGGGCGACGGCCCCGATCATCGGCCAGAGCTACCGGTTCGATGTTTCCCCGGTTTTCGGAACCCTCAATTACACCAACGTCACGGCCGACTTCCGGAAATACCTCGTCCCGGCGAAACCCTTCACCCTGGCCTTTCGCCTCCTCCATTTCGGCCGGTACGGCAACGGAGCCAATGACCAGCGCCTTTACCCGATGTACCTCGGCTACGGAACGATGATCCGGGGGTATGAATACAACAGCTTCGCGTACGACGAGATCGCCGCCGACTTCGGGACGGAGTCGTTCGATTACAACCGCCTGTTCGGGACCAAGATGGCCGTGTTCAACGCCGAGCTGCGGTTCCCGCTCTTTGGCGCCCTGGGAATCGGAAGGGGATACTATGGGATCTTTCCCGTGGATTTCTTCGCCTTTTATGACGCCGCCGTCGCCTGGAATGATACCGACAAGGCCTCGTTCCTGGGCGGAAACCGGAAGCCGCTGTCCTCGGTCGGAATCGGGCTGCGGGCGAATATCCTCGGCTATATGATTCTGGGTTTTCATTACGTCAAGCCCCTCGACCGTCCCGACCAGGGATGGCATTTCGCCTTCTCCTTCTGGCAGGGATTTTAATCTGATAGAATAGCGTCTTCCGAAATGGAGGACGCCATGCGAGAACGCGAGATTTTTAAACGCGGCGGCCCGGTCGCCGCCGCCGTCCTGGCCTTGTGTCTTTCGACGTCGGCCGTCCGCGTGCCGGAGCCGACTATCGGCTTCAATCCCCCTTCTTATGTCTGCTACAGGGCGGCCGGCCCGGTCGTCGTTGACGGCAACCTGGACGAGGCTGTTTGGGAAAAGGCCGACTGGAGCGACCGATTCGTCGATATCACGGGGGCTCGGGGAACGCCCCGTCCGCGGTACCGGACCATGGTCAAGATGCTCTGGGATGACGCCTATTTCTACGTCGGGGCTTACCTGGAGGAACCCAACGTCTGGGCGACACTCACCGAACGCGATTCGATCATTTACAACGACAACGATTTCGAAGTGTTCATCGACCCGGATGGGGATACGCACAATTATTTCGAACTGGAGATCAACGCCCTCAACGCCGTCTGGGATCTGTTCCTGGTCAATCCCTACCGGGACGGGCGTCCGGCCAACATCCACGCCTGGGACATCCAAGGCTTGAAATCCGCCGTCCTGGTCAACGGGACGCTCAACGACCCGAAGGACAAGGACCGGAGCTGGTTCGTCGAGCTGGCCTTCCCCTGGGACGTCCTTCAGGAGGCCGCCGATCCCGCCTCGCCGCCCGGCCCGGGAGACTTCTGGCGGGTCAATTTCTCCCGGGTGGAATACCGGACGGCCGTGGCCGACGGCAAGATCGTCAAGGCCGCCGACCCGGCCACCGGGCGTCCTTACCGCGAGGACAACTGGGTCTGGTCGCCGACCGGCCTGGTCAACATTCATTATCCGGAGCTCTGGGGCTTCGTCCAGTTTTCCGGTCATATCGCCGGCAGGGGAAGAGATCGATTCTCGCTGCCTCCCGCGGAGAAGGCCAAATGGGCTCTCCGCCTCGCCTACTACCGCGAGTGGGCTCATTTCGAGGAGAAGGGGAGCTTCACCTCCGACTGGGCGGCCCTCGGCCTCAGGGAGCGAGACTTGAAGGTGAAAGGATTCGCCTTTCCTCCCGTTCTGGTCGCCGCCGGAGGCACGTTCGAGGCCTCCTATTCGGCCGAGGACGGAACCGTCTGGCGCATCCGGGACGACGGACGCGTCCGCAGCGGGCGATGAACTTCGATTTCGACACGATCCTCGACCGACGCGGGACGGGATCCCTCAAGTGGGACTATCCCGCCCGAAGGCTCAACGCACCCGAAGCCCTCCCGATGTGGGTGGCGGACATGGATTTTGCCGCCCCGCCGGCGGTAACCGATGCCCTGGCCCGCCGTCTGGCCCACGGCGCCTTCGGCTATGCCTCGTTCCCGGAATCGGTCCGGGAGGCCGTCGCAGTCTGGATGGCCGGACGGTTCGGATGGAACATTCGGCCGGAATGGATTTCGATCGCTCCCGGCGTCGTGCCCTCTCTTTACGCCGGCATTCGAGCCCTGACCCGCCCGGGCGACGGGGTGATCATCCAGACGCCGGTTTATCCGCCGTTTTTTTCGGCCGTGGAAGCGACTGGCCGCCGGCTGGTCAAAAATCCCCTTCGGTTTGAAAACGGCCGGTGGACGATGGATTTCGGCGGCCTCGAACGCCTGATCGACGAACGAACGCGGACGATCGTTTTCTGCAGTCCCCACAATCCCGTCGGCCGGGTATGGTCGGAAGAGGAACTGGGCCGGCTGGCTGAAATCTGCCTGGAGCGGGACCTGTCCGTCATCTCCGACGAAATCCACGGGGATCTTGTTTTTCGAGGCCGCCGACACATCCCCTTCGCCTCGCTCGGACCCGAAGTCGCCCAGCGCACCATCACCCTGGCCGCACCGAGCAAGACGTTCAACATCGCCGGGCTGGCCGCCTCACTGGGCATTGCCCAGAACCGGGCTCACCGGGAGGCGTTCCGGCGGGAGTTCGCCCTGACCGGCTGGGAGCTTCCCAATATCTTCGGTCTCACGGCCATGGAGGCCGCCTACCGAAGCGGCGGGCCGTGGCTTGACGCCCTTCTCGAGTATCTGGAGGCCGGGGCGGATCAAATGGACCGGTTCTTCGCCGACCGGCTGACCCCGCTCCGGTTTTTCAAACCCGAGGGGACCTACCTGGCCCTCATCGACGGCCGGGGCCTCGGCTTGGATCCGGCCGCCTGGAATGATTTTCTGCTCCGCAAGGCCGGCGTCTACCTCAACGACGGAGCCGCCTTCGGGGAGGAGTTGACAGGTTTTTCGCGCTTGAACTTCGCCTGTCCCCACGCAGTGCTTGACGAGGCCCTCTCCAGGCTGGAAAGGGCTCTGGGAGGGATCCGATGAGAAAACGAGGAGCATTCGCGGCCCTGGCCGCATTGATCGTGGCTTTCAGCGGCGCCGCCTGCGGCGGCCGGGCCCTGCCCCGGGGGAGCATGAAGGACGCCGGATTTTCCCCGGAGCGCCTGGAGGCGGTCTCGGCCCTGATCGACGAGGCCGTCGCCCGCAAGGAATTCCCGGGGGCCGTGCTCCTCGTGGCCCGGAAAGGCAAGGTTGTTCTCCATGAGGCCTACGGCCAGAGCCGCTGGGTTCCGGAGCGCCGCCCGATGGACGGGGAGATGATTTTCGACCTGGCTTCGCTGACCAAGCCCGTGGCGACCGCCGCTTCGGTCATGCTCCTGGTCGAGCGCGGGAAAATCAGCCTCTGGGACCGGGTGAAAACATACGTCCCCGAGTTCGTCCCCTACAAGGACTGGTTCGGGATCGACGGCGAGGACGCCCGGATCTGGCATCTTCTGACCCACACGTCAGGCCTCCCGCCCTACACCGAAGCCGAAGCGGCGGCCGAAGCGATCGGCCGGCCGTGTTCCCCGGAAGCGCTCGTGAATTATATCTCCGTCTTGCCCAAGGACAATCCGCCCGGGGTTAAATTCGCTTACAGCTGCCTGGGATACATCACCCTGGCTGAAATCGTCCGCCGCGCCTCCGGGCAGAGAATCGATGTTTTCGCGGCCGAAAACATCTTCAAGCCGCTCGGGATGAAGAACACGTTTTTCAAACCCCGCCCGGAGACGCTCGACTGCTGCGTTCCGACCCAGATGGTCGATGGCAAGCCCCTGCTGGGCGTCGTCCACGATCCGTTGGCCCGGCTTCAGGACGGGATTTCGGGGAACGCCGGCCTGTTTTCCACGGCCGCCGACCTGGCCGTCTTCGCCCAGATGCTCCTGGACCGGGGGACGAGGGGCGATACCCGCGTCTTCAGCCCGGCGGCGGTGGAGCGCATGACCTCGGTCTTTCCCCGGACGGCGTTTGCCGGCCGGGGACTGGGCTGGGACCTGTGTTCCGCCTACGCCTCCAACGGCGGAGACCTGTTCGGCCCGAAATCGTTCGGCCATACGGGTTATACCGGAACGTCCGTTTGGATCGACCCCGAGACCAAGACGATCGTGATTTTCCTGACCAACAGCGTCCATCCCGACGACAAGGGCAGCGTGGTCCCGCTGCGGAGCCGGGTGGCCAATGTCGTGGCCGCGGCGATCGAAGACTGACCGGCCGCTTACTTTTTCTTGATGACCGGCCGGGGGGCGACGAGGAACACGACCCCCGTCGAAGTCTGGCCGGGTTCGAGCTTGATTTTGGCCGGGAGTCCGGCGGTCACGGTGAACCCCGTGGGCAGTGTCTCCGTGTCGACCGAAAGCTCGTATTCCCCGGGCGGGATGTTGACGAATCGGAAATTTCCTTCCGTGTCCGAATAGGTGTTGAGGATCAGGCCGGCGTCGGGAAGGGCGGGTTTCGCGTCCGGTCCGGATTTGATGACCGGGGTGAGGATCACCAGGACGTCGGCCAGACCCTTGTCCTCCTCATCGGCTTTTCCGTTGCGGTTGGTGTCGTTGAGGAAGCGGCCGCTGTAATTCGCCCCCGAAATCAGGAGGAAGGAGACCTGGGTGACCTGGCGGGGCTGGACGAGAACGTCGGCCCGGGCCGGGCTGAGGAGATAATAGACGGCCGGGATCCGGTTTTCTTCGATCCGGACCTGGTGGGGGCCCTCGGCCACGTTTTCGAAACGGTAGCCGCCGTCGGCCCCGGACACGGTCCGCGAGCCGTCCTCGAGCCGGAGTCCGATTCCGGTTATTCCTTTTTCATCCGGTCCCAGGATCCCATCGCGGTTTGTATCCTCGAAGACGAATCCGTCGACCGTCCCCAGGCCGACGGCTTCGCCGCCGAGCCCCCTTCGGCCGAGGATTCTCGGGGCCTCTCCCCAGGAGAACCGCTTGTCCAGCCGAAGGTTGAGTTGGTAATTCGAGCTCCGGTTGCTTCGCTCGTTGAGCGGCTCGGTCGCCCGGAGGTCGATCCGCAGGTCCAGGTCTTTGGGCAGCCCGATCCGGACGCCGGCATAGGCGACGAGCTGGGTGAAGGGATTCGTTTTCCCGTATCGCTCGTAAAAGAGCTCGGCGTAGAAATCGAGGTTCGAGCTGATATTCTGGTTCCAGCCCGTCCGCAGGGCGATCGTCCGGTCGGAGATGATCCGCTCCGGGTCCGGGTCGAGAACGGCGCCGTCCTTCGCTTCCTGGATTTCCCGGATGGATTTCTGGTCGAACTGACCTTCGATCCAGAGGGAGGACCCGCGGGCCATGATCTTGCGAAAGCCGGCGTAAATGGAAGGAATGAAGGTTCTGGAATCGGGGGAGCCGGCGTCCCGGGAGCTCATCAGGCGAACCCTGAGGTAGGGAAAAA
>JAFGEN010000178.1 GCA_016931595.1 Candidatus Aminicenantota bacterium
CGGTAATAATTCTGGGCGACGCAGGAGGCCAGGCAGCGCCGGCGCATGAGGCAGCGGCCGCAGACCCCTTCGAGCTTATTCGGGATGCCTGCCCGGATGGCGTTCAGCATGGGGTTGTCGTTCCAGACATCCGCCAAGCGGTCCTCGCCGACCCGGCCGAAGACAAACTCCGGGATGTGCTCGCCGATTCCGCAGAGGGCGTAAAGACCGGTGGCGATCACCCCGATGATCCCCATGATGCCGCAGGTCCCCCCGTTTCCCGAGGCCAGGGAGCTCAGGGACCGAAAAGCCTGGGGATAGTCGAAGTGGAGGCGCATCTTCGTGGTCGGCTGAAGTTCGGACTCGACCCGGCGCCCCAGGGCGATCAGGTCCTTGATCGAAAGCGTTTCCTCGGCGTTGTGCATTTTTTCGCCCCGGGCGGTCGGCTGGACGATGTTGAACTTGACCGAAGCCGCTCCCAAACCCTCGGCCAGCCCGATCATGGCCTCGGACTGATCCATGTTGGAACGCATGACCGTCATGATGACTTGGGGCCGGATATTTTGGGCGGCCAGATTCCGGACGGCGGCGCAGGAGGCCTCGAAAGACCCCTTGACCCCGCGGATGGCCTCGTGCACGGCGGGCTCGGCCCCATCCAGGCTGACCGAGACGAACCGGTTGGGCGATTTGGCGATTTCGGCCGCCATCTCCGGAGTGCACAAAATCCCGTTGGTCTCAATCGTCAACCGCAGGTTCTCCCGGCGGACGATTTCAATGAGGTCCAGAAAACGGGGATGGAGAAGCGGTTCGCCGCCGGTCAACTTCACACCCGAAAGCCCGAGGGGTTTGCCTTCGCGAACGGCCGTTTCAAAAAGCTCGAGGGGGAGGACCGGATAATGGCTGCCGTCGGAATCGAACTTGGGGGCCAGCCAGCAATGCCGGCAGGCGAGGTTGCAGCCCTCGGTCAGGTAAAAATAGACCTGGTTGAGGCGGTAGCGGTTTTCGGCCATGGGGCGGCTTTCAGGCGACTTCCTTGCCGATCATCCCGGCATCGATCAGCTGTTGGACGAAGGCGGCGACATCCTCCTCGACTTTGTCCGTCGGCTCCGAAAACGTATCGCGGACTTCCTTGGCGATCTCGTCGAGGGTATGCTTTCCATCCAGGCGCTTCCAGATGGCCACGCCGACGGGATTGACGCCCACGGCATTGGCCGTGTCGGGGTCGAACAGGACGGCCCAGTCGTCGAATTCCTCCCGGAGGACGATGTTCGGGTTGACGGTCGGTTGGTTCGGTAACGTCATGGGGCAACTCCTTCTTCAGGGTCGGATATTATAAACCATCCAGCGGCCCACCGCGACCAATTTTTCAAAACGCTCCTCGTGGCCGACGGCCAGGAAATGCGTTTCGATGTTGTGCTTGGCTCGGTCGAGGAGGTCGGCCGGAAGACCTGCCTCGGATCGTAGATTCGGACGAGACAGTTCAAGAACGTCCGGCCGGCAGTTTTGGCATTATGGAGAAAAATGATGACCGTCGAGGACGGATGGAAGCCGACGCTCATCGGAGGGACCCGGAGCGGATATGCCCGCGGTCATCCGAATTCATCGGAGGGCGCGGCAGGGAGGCTTCATCGACGAAGAGCTTAAAGGGCCTCCGAATGACCCAGGACCGCTTGGCCGCGGCATAACGCCCGATGACCCGGCCGAGAAAAACAAGGTGAAGGCGCGTCCCGCCCCGAAGCGAAGCGCTTTCGACGCAGCGCGGACGGACGGACGGGGGAAGGAGGCGGCGGAAGAAGCCGGCAAAGGCCAGGGCTCGATAGAGGGGGTGGAGAAGGCGGGAGCCGCGCCGCTTGACAGGAATCGAGATCATCAACAGACGACCCCGAACAAGCCCCCGAAATCCGCCGCTGATCCGCCGGCGCCGGTTGCGGCGGCGGGCGGCCGCAACCCGGCCCATGATATCGGAGGGGCGGAGAAGGAACGGGTCGGCTTGGGGATTGTTATCGCCCCGGGTCACGATCCAAACCGGCGACCGGACGACCACCCTGTGGACGATGAACCCTTCACCGCCCGGACGGCGAAAAAAAACGACGTCGCCGGGACGGACGGACCGGTCTTTATAAGGCTGGATTTCGAGCATATCCCCCTCGGACAAGGTCGGGTTCATGCTCGGACCGATATAACCGCTGAGACGGGCGCCTTTTTCTCCCGGGCGGACGGGCCCCGCGATCAGAAGGCCGCTTTCGTCCTCGCCGAACCGTTCAATCATGGACCGTATTATACGCTAAAAAAAAGAGACCTCCCCACAAACTCGATGGGGTCGGCGTGATTATTCCGGCTGAACAATTGCAGACGGAGGGCCACCGTCATCTGTCGCAGATATTATCGGGAATCTCCCCGAATGAAGATGTGCGGCTCGTGCAAAACATCGTCACTCCCGAGACCCCACGCAGGTTTGGTCAGCGAACGACCCGTTTGCACAGAACATGGGCGGGCTCCTCTCGAAGGATCGGAGTTACGGCTTGGGGCCGCCCCCATCATAAGTAACTTTCGCCCACTCGGCAAGAAAAATGTTCGCCATCATCCGAAGGTCCGATA
>JAFGEN010000179.1 GCA_016931595.1 Candidatus Aminicenantota bacterium
AAAACCGGCGGAAGGGGGATTCTCCACACTCCCGCCATTATCCTTCCGCTGCACAGGGCGAAAGATGTACGCGATGCCCGGTCCTTCTTTTTTGAATCCGTGTGACGACAAGGCCGGTCCTTTTGCGACATTGACCGCAAATGGCCCAAGCTGAAGACCGCCGGCGGTTTTCGGGGCGGAAGCGGGCCCGTCAACATTGGAATTCCGGCTGAAAGCCGCGGCCGGGTCGGGATTCGCCGAGGCAACAAAATCATCATCTATTTCAGCCGCGGCTTTTCCGGCTTGCGCCGGGGGCATCGTCTTCACGGCCGGCGATGAACCCCCGGGCAGAAGCGATGTCCTCCAACCGAAAGGAATCAGAGAGGAGACCGGGACAAGAAGAAGTCCGATCAGGGCGAAGGAAAGAAGAAAATGCCGGAAAGCGGCTGTCCGCCGCTTGAAAAGAGCGGCGGCCAGGAGTGCCGGGACGAGGACCATCGTCGACTTGATGAAAATCGCGACGACGGCGGCCGTCACCGGACCCATGGATTGAAACATCCTATCGTCCTTCTTGACGCGCTTTCTCGATCAGCTCGGTCAATCGGCGATAGTCGTCCTCCGAGAGATTGTCCTCGGAGATGTCCAGCAGCGCCGCGACGACGCTTTCCGGAGAATCCTCGAAAAAAGTCCGAAGAAGATGGCTGAGGGCGTTTCGACGGGCTTTATCCTTGGCCACCAGGGGCCGGAACATATAGCGCGGCCCGTCCTGGACATGGGAGAGATGGCCTTTCCGTTCCAAAACCCGCAGCAACGCCCGAACCGCCGAATAACCGGGTGGATCGGGGATCCGCTCGAGAACTTGGGAGACCGTAGCCTCCTTCATCTCGTAGATGACGTCCATGATCTGGCGTTCCCGCCGGCTCAAGCTTTTTTCACTCTTCATTCGGGCCTCCGGCACCTTGAGACTCGCAAATGCTAATTTATTAGCATGCTAAATAATTAGCACTGAAAACTCCCCTTGTCAAGGGATTTCGTGCTAATTTTTTAACATTCACGAACTCTCTAACTCCCGGTCTCCTTGGAACGTTGCAGCCTTCTCCCGGGCCTTTTATGCGGTAGGAGCGTCATTCCATTCCATTCTGAAAAATCGCTCAGCTTGCCGTTCCTCACATAAAACACTAAGATGGGACCGAAAGCGGAATGAAAACCGTGACTGAAGACAGGGACGGGATTTTACTTGATTTCATCGTCGGCGAAGCGCCGGTTTTTCTTCTCCGGGTCGATCCCCGCGGGAATATCCTTGAAGCAAGCCGATATGCCGCCTCCTTGACCGGCCGGGACCTGGCCGGATCTCCAATCGGAAGCGTCTTTCTCGATTTTACGACCCCGGAAGACGTTCTAACGGCCGGCGCCGGCGAAAAAGGGACGATCCGGTTGAATGTGAATACGAAGTCGGGCCTTCCGCAGAGCCTTCTCTTCCGATTCATCGCCCTCCCCGGGGAGACCTTGATCCTCGGCCGGCCGGACGCCATGGAGCTCGAGGACATGCGCCGGCAGCTCGTCGCCCTCAACAACGAGTTGTCGGCCCTGACCCGCAGCCTTCACAAATCGAACGCCCAACTGGCCCGCCTCAACGCGCTGAAAAACCAATTTCTGGGAATGGCCGCCCATGATTTGCGCCGCCCGGTCGGCGTGATCCTCTCGTATGCGGAATTCCTGTCCGAGGAGGCCGGAAGCCGCCTCGATGGGGAACAGGCCGGTTTTCTCGATAAAATCCTGGCCGCGGCGGATTCGATGAAAGCGATCATCAACGACTTTCTCGACGTCGCCGTCATCGAGTCGGGAAAGCTGTCGGTCGATCTTTCGTCCGTATCACTCGCCGAGTTGATCGAGGCCGTTCTGCCCACGGCCCGGCTGCAAGCCCGGACGAAAAACGTCGAAATCGAGGCGGAAATCGAGCCGAGCCTGGACTCCGTTCCGGTCGACAGGCTGAAGATGGAGCAGGTCCTCGGCAATCTTCTCTCCAATGCCGTGGAATACACCGGAAGGGGAACCAAGGTCCGGCTGGCCGCCCGGCGGAACGAAGACCGTCTTCTGTTTTCGGTCAGGGACCAGGGGCCCGGCATCCCCGCCGACCTCCGGGAGCATCTCTTCCAACCCTTCCGCAAGGGAACGATCCGGAAATCTTCCGGCGAAAAAAGCACCGGCCTCGGCCTGGCCGTTTCCCGGATGATCGTCGAAGCTCATGGCGGGAGGATCTGGGTTGAAAGCGAACCGGGGAGCGGGGCCGAATTCCTGTTCTCTCTCCCGTTGACAACCGCGTTGAAAAATCCATAAAATTCGGATCGACCGACTGGAGTTGAGGACAGCATGGAAAGCCGCCTCTCTATTCTCTGCATCGACGACGACCCGGACATCCGGGAAGCGACCGTCCGTGTCGCCCGCCGCTCAGGACACGATGTCCGGCAGGCGGCGACGGGAAAAGAAGGCCTAGCCCTGGCCATCGAGACGTTGCCCGACATCCTCCTTCTGGACAATGTTCTCCCGGACCTTGGGGGTTTGGAAATCGCGCAGCGGCTTAAATCCGACCCCAAAACGGCCGGCATCTACATCGCCATCCTCTCGGGAACGAAGATCGAATCCGGCGACAAGGTCGAGGGATTTGAAGCCGGAGCGGATGAATACATCGCCCGGCCGATTCCCAACCGCGAGCTCCGGGCCCGCCTCCAGGCCATGATTCGCCTGGTCCAGACGGAAAAACGCCTCCGCGCGTCCCTGCGGGAGCGGGATTTTTTTCTCCGCGAACTCAACCATCGGACCAGGAACAATTTCGCCCTGGCGGCCAGTCTTTTGAATCTGGAGGCCGAACATGTCGCCGATGCCCGGGGCAAGGCCGCCCTGCTGGACAGCCGAGAACGGATGAAAGCCCTGGCCATGGTTCACGACCAGCTTTTCCGCGGAATTTCCCATCCCTTTGTCTCGGCCCGCAAGTACCTCGGCGACCTGGCCCGCTCGCTGCACAAAGCCCTGGCCCCGTCCGGAGTCTCCCTGGATATCGACGTCGAGGAAATCGACCTCAACCTGAGACAGGCGATTCCCTGCGGGCTCATTGTCAACGAACTGATGACCAATGCGTTCAAATACGCCTTCGCCCCCGAGCGACGGGAGGGAGGGCTCGT
>JAFGEN010000012.1 GCA_016931595.1 Candidatus Aminicenantota bacterium
GCCGCCAAGTCCGCCCGGCAGCCGCCCCCCAAAGAAGAGAAGGCCGGTTTCCCGCGGAACGTTCTCCGCAATCCGTTCGTCCTCATCGCCGCATCGGCCGTTGTCTTGGCTTCGGTCCTCTCGTACCTCCCATCCAAGACGCTGTCGGAGCTCAAGCCGGGCGACATCGCTACCGAAGACTTGGTCGCCCCGGCCGACCTGACGATCGAGGATACGGAAACAACCGACCAGCGGCGAAGGGAAGCGGCCGCCTCGATCCTTCCCGTTTACAACCTCAACCCCAACGTGATGTTGAACTCGGCCGACCGTGTCCGGCAATTTTTCGCTTTCGGCCGGGAATGGATGAACAACCGGACGCCCCGGGACCCGGTCGCCCTGCGCGGCGCTCTCCTGGAGCAATACGGTCTCGACCTCGGCCTCGAAACCCTTCGCTCCCTGGAACGCGAGGAGTTCGCGCCGGAACTTGAGGAAAGCCTCCTTTCTCTCCTGGAAAAGATCTCGGCGTCGGGGGTGCTCCTCTCCAAGAGCCTCTTCGTCAACCGGGAGGCCGAGCGCGGCCTGAATCTCGTCCGGCCCGACAGCCTTGAACGTACGATCAAGGCCGAGGAGATTTTGGAAATCAAGGAAGCCAAGAGCCGGCTGACCGCCGACATCAACGCTCTCGACCTCTCGGCCCGCCGCAAGGGTCTCCTGATCAGTCTGTCGCACGCTTTTCTCTCCCCCAACGTCGCCTTTGACCGGGTCGAAACCGAGATCCGGCGGACGAACGCCTGGTCGGCCGTGGAAACCGTCTTCTACACCATCAAGAAGGGCCGGGTGATCATCCGCAAGGGGGACGAGGCCGGGGAGACGACCGTCCGGTTCATCGCCGCCGTCAACCGGGCCATCCAGGACCAGGGAGCCTGGCTCCGGAGCTTCATCGGGTCGCTCCTCCTATTCGCCCTCCTCCTCGTCACCCTGTGGTATTACCTCCGCTCTCTCCTCGCCCAGGCGACGGCGGTCAAGTATTTCCGGATGATGATGCTGACCATCTTCGTCAGCCTGCTTCTTTACAAGCTGGTTTTCTTCCTGGCCGCAACGACGAGTCTCCACACCCGGGTCTTCCTGTTCTCCAATGCCGGGGCCTACAAGTTCCTACTTCCCCTCCAGTGTGGGGCCATCCTGTTCGCCTTTCTGACGACCAACGCCGTGGCCCTGATTTTCGTCGTCCTCAACAGCCTGCTGGCCGGATTCCTGGCCGAGGCCGATTTCTTCCTCCTCCTCTTCGGCTTGATCGGGGGGATGGCCGCCATCTACGGCATTAAATATTACGGCCGGGGCAAGAGGACAAACGCCCTTCGGGCCGGATTCTACATCGCCACGCCCATCAACATGTTCCTGGTGATCACCATCCATCTCGTCCAGCCCCGGTCCGCCGGCCTGGAGGTCCTGGCCGCCGAGACGGTCATGGCCGTCCTGGGAGGCTTGGCCGGCGCGGCCCTGGCCTTCATCCTCCTTCCCATTTACGAGAGCCTCTTCCGCTTCGTGACCCAGTCGAAGCTCTTCGAATTGACCAACTCCGAATCGGAGATCCTTCGGCAGTTCGCCATCGACGCTCCCGGTTCCTACCATCACTCCCTGATCGTCTCGGCCATGGCCGAGAAGGCGGCCGAGAAGATCAATCTGGACGCTCTCCTGGTCAAGGCCGGGGCCCTCTACCACGATATCGGCAAGATCAAGATGCCCGAGTACTTCATCGAGAACAAGGAACGAAAACACGACGCTCACAAGGACCTGGCCCCGAGCATGAGCACCCTGGTCATCATCAACCACGTCAAGGAAGGCGTTGAAATCGCCCGGAAATTGCGCCTTCCGGAGCGGATCAAGGAGATCATCGAACAGCACCACGGCAACTCGGTGGTCCGTTACTTCTACCAGAAGGCCAAGGAGAAGTCCGACCCCGAAATCCACACCGTCGGGGAAGAGAGCTTCCGCTATCCCGGACCTCCTCCCCAAACCAAGGAAGCCGCCCTGGTCATGCTCGCCGACTCCGTCGAGGCCGCCTCCCGCAGCCTCCGGGTCCACAAGGACGAGCACCTGGCCCGGGTCATCCGCGACATTTTCGACAATTATCTCGAGGACGGCCAGCTGGACGATTGCGCCTTCTCGCTTCGGGAGATCCGGACGATCGCCCAGTCCTTCCTGGCCACCCTCCACACCATTTACCAGCCGCGCGTCGAATACCCGGGGTTCGATTTCGAGTCCCGTAAGGGCCCGGAAAAAAACGGCGAGCCGGCATCGAGGACGCCCCATGGTCGAGATCATCAACCGCCAGAAGAAGAGCCCCATCAGGACTGAGCCGTTCCGGGTCCTGCTCCAGCGGCTGCTCCGGCGGGCCCGGAGAGCCGGGGACGGAGTCACCCTGGTCTTCGCCGGGGACTCCTCCGTCCGCCGCCTCAACCGCGAATTCCGGGGCAAGGACAAAACGACCGACGTCCTGTCCTTTCCGATCCACGGGCGGGGAGAGGATGATCATCCGCACTTGGGCGACATCATCATCTCGGTTCCGCGGGCCCGGGCCCAGGCCGCCTCACTCGGCCATTCGCTCGAAGCGGAGCTGGCCTACCTGGCGATCCACGGCTTCGTCCACCTCTGCGGATACGAACACGAAGCGGGCCACGAGGAGGAAGAAATCCGCGCCCTCGAGGCCGTCAGGAAAGACCGCATCATCAACCTCCCCAAGGACGTCCGGGGCTGGAACCATGGCTGATACGACTCTCACCTGGGCGGGATTCGGGCTGAACGTCCTGGCCGCCTTCGCCCTTTCGCTCTTTCACCTGACCCTGGCCCGGTTCTCCAAGATCGGCTTGAGCGGCTACCTTGAAGAACGGAACCGGCCCGACCGGGCCGGTATCCTCAACCGCTACGACGACATCAAGACCGCCGTCGAGTTCTGGCGGGTCATTCTGCTCCTCGGGTTGGGAGTGTATGCGGTCCTCCTCTTCCCCGGCCTTCGAACCCGGCCGCTCGTGTCCTTCCTGGCCGCCGCCGGGGTTTATGCCCTCTTCTTCGACATGACCCCCCGGATCCTGGCCGGGATCGACGAGGAACGCTTCCTCGGCTTCCTTCTCCCGTGCCACCGCCTGTTCCTGTTCCTGGCCGAGCCCATCCTCAAGATCGACCACTGGCTGTCGGTCCGGGAGGAGCAGAAGGAGGAAGCCGAGCCCGACGACAGGGAGGCCGGCGAGGAGGAGATCGAGACGTTCATCGACGAGGCCCGCGAGGAGGGCATCATCGAGAAGGGCGAGGATGCGCTCCTGCGGAACATCGTCGAATTCGGCGACACGGTCGTCCGCGAAGTCATGACCCCGCGGGTCGATATGGTCTGCATCCGCCGCGACGCCACCATCCAGAAACTGCGCAACCTCATCATCGCCGAGAAATACTCCCGCATCCCGGTCTACCGGGACCGGATCGACGGGGTCGAGGGGATCGTCATGGCCAAGGACCTTCTGGCCTTTTCCGAGACGGAGTTCGGGGCGGCATCCATCGACCCCCTCGTCCGGCCGGCCGTCTTCGTCCCCGAATCGATGGAGTTGACCGACCTGCTCCGGGAGCTCCAGAAAGTCAAGCAGAAGATGGCCATCGTCATCGACGAGCACGGCGGTGTGACCGGGCTGGTCTCCATGGAAGACGTCTTCGAGGTGATCGTCGGCGAAATCCAGGACGAATACGACACCGAGGAAGCCCAAATCGTCCGGAACGGGCCGGACGACTACACCGTATCCGGGGCGGCCAAGGTCGAAGAGATCGAGGACCTGTTCGACCTCGAGCTGGCCGACGATGATTTCATCACGATCTCGGGCCTGGTGGCCCAATCGCTCGGCCGGCTCCCGACCCGGGGCGAGCGCCTGGATACCGGACGGTTGTCCATCGATGTGCTGGATGTCGACCAGAAACGCATAAAAAAGCTGAGGATCCGAAAAAATGCCGAAACAAAAGACCGGGAAACCGGGTAAGCCGACCGCGGGGGCGGGGACGGACCGCAAGCCGCGAACCCCCAAGAAGCCGCCGAAGCCTTCCTTCCGGACGGGCTATGTCGCCCTGATCGGCCGGCCGAACGCCGGAAAATCCACCCTCCTCAACAAGATCCTGGGGCAAAAAATCGCCATCACTTCGGATAAACCCCAGACGACTCGCCTGAGCATCCTGGGCATTCACACCGCGCCCAAGGGCCAGATCGTCTTCATCGACAATCCCGGACTCCACAAACCCCTCCACAAGCTCAACAAGCGGATGATGAGCTTCGTCTATGCGGCGCTGGAGACGGCCGATATCATCTGCCTCCTCGTCGACGCGACCCAGAAGTTCGGCCACGGAGATGAGTTCGCCCTGGAGATGATCAAGGACACCCGGAAACCGGTTTTTCTCCTCCTGAATAAAACGGACATCGTCCGAAAGGAAAACCTGCTGCTTTTAATCGACCGCTACCGGGCTCTTCGGGAATTCAAGGAATTCATTCCCATTTCGGCCATCAAGGGGACGAACGTCGACGTTCTCGAACGCCTGCTGTTCGACAATCTCCCCCAGGCCGAGAAGCTCTACGGCGACGAAGACGTCTCCGACCAGTCCGAACGCTTCCTCTTCGCCGAGATCATTCGGGAGAAAATCCTTGCCCGGGTGGAAGCCGAGCTCCCCTGGGCCACGGCGGTTTACATCGACCGGATCGACCGGAACCGGGGGCAGGCGGGCGCGGTTCCGGACGGCTCTGAATCGGAAGGAATGGAAGATGACGGATTTTCTGAAGATGATACGGAACTCGAGGAAGGCGAACAGCCGTCGGACTCGTCCTCCGAAACCGGTTCCGGGGAAGAGCCCGGCCCCGTCAGGGATACGGGCCGGGAGATTACCGTTCCGGGTGTAACAATCGGGCCGAACATGCAGCGCCGGGGAGAAAAGCGTCCGATGACCCGGGAAGAGCGCCGGGCCCGTCCGGTCGTGTATATCCGGGCGAGCATTTTCGTCGAACGTCCCAACCACCGGAAGATCATCATCGGCCGCCAGGGCAAAAACATCAAGGAGATCGGCATCGAGGCCCGTCGCGAAATCGAGGAGATCCTCGAAGCCAAGGTTTTCCTCGAGCTTCAGGTCAAAGTCAGGCTGCGCTGGCGCGATTCGGCCGACGTTCTCGACCTCATCGAGGGCCAGAAAGAGACATAGGGCAGACCCCGCTTGTCAACCCTCCTGATCGTCATCATGATCGCCGCCGGGGCGCTGGCCCTCTCCCAGGCCCTCAATGTCCTGAGCTATCGCGTCCTGAAAGCCCGCATCCTCCGCCGGCAAAAATGGGACCTCAACATCTGCTGCGGGAAGACCGACGGCGGAGGAGTCAACGCCGATATCTTCCGCCACGCCGGTGTGCCGAGGTTCGTTCAGGTCGAGTCGGTTTACCGGCTTCCCTTCGAAGACGGGGCGTTCGGCTCCGTCCTCTGCTCCCACACCATGGAACATGTGGAGAATCCCGACGCGTTTTTCGCCGAGCTCCGCCGGGTGGGAAAACGCGTGACGATCGTCCTCCCTCCGTTGTGGGATTTTTCCGCCGCCCTGAACGTCCTCGAGCACCGCTGGATTTTTTTAACATTAAAAAAAGAGAACGGCCGGCTCCCCCGCCGGGTCCGCCTGCCCCTGGCCCGAACCGTTCAACGCCTCTTTGGGCAACGCCTGCATGCCTGACACTTCGTTTGTCCGTTCCAAGGCCGCCGCCCATGTCTAACCCCGCCGCGGCCATGATCTTCGGCATCATCGGGTCGACCCTGTTCCACCTGTCCAAGGGCTTTCAACGCCATGGCATTGAAGCTCTCGAGTTGTTCTCGTCGAGAAAGGTGCGGCGGCAGGCCGGACAGGAGCGCTCCCCCAAGGCCGCTCAAAAAACCGTCCTCTACGTGACCGGTCTGATCCTCAACAACAGCCTGGGCTTCTTCTCGATCCTGGCCAATCGCTACGCGCCCTCCTCGTATTTCACCTCGATGTTCGGCCTTGGCCTCATCGCCCTTATGCTCTACTCGGGATTCGTCTTGAAGGAACCCATCGGGCGGCTTCGATACTCCGGGGCCGGAGTCCTGATTCTGGGGACGCTCATCCTCGGATACGATGCGATCGTCCGTCCGCCGCTGACAATGGGCGGGGTCCATCTTCCGGCCGCGGGGATCGTCTTCGCTGTGACCCTGCTGCTCGGAGGCGGCTTGATTTATTCCACCCGGAGGAATCGCGGCCTGAAAGCATTCGGGGCGATCTGCGGGTCGATGATCGGTCTCTCCTCGGGGCTTGATCCCGTCTTGAAAGGGATCGGACAGAACTTCGGCGAAAGCGGGCGGTTCCTGCCCAAGCTTCCGGCCGGTTGGGCCATTTTTCTGGCCAGTTTCTTTTTCGCCACGTTTTCAGTCGTTGTTTCCCAGTGGGCTTTCAAACGGGGCGTCCACGCCTCGATTCTCATCCCGATCCAGACCTTCTCTTTTATAACCTATCCCATCATGTTCCAAGCCATCGCCCTGCCGGGATTCGTCCTGACGGGGAGGACTGTTTTGGGTCTGTCCGTCACCGTTCTCGGGATGGTTATGATGCGGACAAGAAACGGGCCGATGAAAGAATCGGAGGAAGGGTCAGGAGCCGGGTCGGCCGTTTAGGAGACGGGCATACTCGTCCAGGATGGCCTGGTTGACCGATTCCCAATCCCGGCCGGCGACGTTTTGGAGCCCCGTTTCCCTGGTTTGGCGGTATAATTCCTCGTCCAGCAACAGCCGGCGACAGGCCTGGTAAAACGAAATGGCGTTCCGGGCCTCGGCCACCAAGCCGCCCCCCGTGCCCCTGACAATCTCCTGGCAGCCGCCTTCATCCGAGACGACCGCGGGCAGGCCGGAGGCGATGGCTTCCTGGATCACATTGCCGAATGTTTCCGTGGGCGACGGGAAAAGCAGAATATCGGAGCTGGCGTAGACGGACGAAAGCTCCTCCCCGGTCAGATAGCCGGGGAACACGGCATCGGGCATCCTGGCTCTGAGCTCCTCTTCCTGGGGCCCCCTTCCCAATAAAACGAAGACGGGGGAAAGGTCTTTGTCCGCCTTGATCAGGTCGTAGACCCGGACGAACGTGCGCAGGCCCTTGAACCAGGCGAACCGGCCGGAAAAAAGGATGACCTTGCGTCCTTCGGCCCCCCAGCTGCGGCGCAGCGATTCGCTCCGGAACGAGGGGCTGAAACACCCGGCGGGCAGGCCTCGGCCCCAGATGGAGGCCTTCTGGATGCCGTGTTTGGCCAGCTTGTCGCCGCTGTCGCGGCTGGGAACGAGAAGGCTGTCGGCCCGGTTGTAGTACCGGCGGAGAATCGGCCACCAGACGTGGATCAGGTACCAGAGGTTTCGCTCCTCGAGGTAAGAGATGAAATCGGTATGGTAGGACATCAGCAGCGGAATGCCCCTGACTTTGGCGAAAGCGGAGACCGCCAGACCGACGGCGTCGGGCACGGTGAGATGGATGATGTCGGGCTTAAAATTCCGGAGCCGGCGGAAAAGCTCCGACCCGGGCAGGGCGAATCTGTAATCGGGGTAAAAAGGAAGCGAGATCGCCGCGACTTTATGGACCGGGACACCGGGAAGGCGGGCCGGCCGCCGGCAGAATGACCACACGGCGACCTCTGCGTTTCTGGCCCGAAGAGACTTGATCAGCTCGAAAAGGGTCTTGGTCGCCCCGTCGAAATCCTGGATGAACATCCCGGCATAGACAGCGACCCGGATATTGGCCGGGAAGGGCGAGCCGTTCCGTTCTTTTATCTGGTTCGAAAGACTTGCCGGATCCATTATCGTTGCCGCATTCCCGAATTGGAGAGGGTAAGCATACCATAAATTACGAAAACGGCTGGTTTCAGTTTCATTTTCCGGTTGGGCCCCTTTGACCGGCCCCCTTGACTTGACTTATGGGCCTCCCCATGCGAAAATCAGGCTCCCTTTGCCGTCGGACGGTGGGTGTAGCTCAACCGGTTAGAGCATCGGACTGTGGATCCGAAGGTTGGGGGTTCGAGTCTCCTCACCCACCCCA
>JAFGEN010000180.1 GCA_016931595.1 Candidatus Aminicenantota bacterium
ATGCAGGTTCAGCGCGAAGCCGAGAGGACGCGGGGCCGGCCGGAAAGATCGTCGACCGTCGCGGGATTTTTCCAACCCGAACCGAACAATCGGAGCACCGCGACCTCCTGCCCCGCCCCGAATTCGAGTAGGATCCGGCCCCCCGGTTTGAGAAAACGGCCAGCGCCCCGGGCGATTCGCCGGATCATCTCCAGTCCGGTCGGCCCGGGAACGAGAGCCCGGCGCGGTTCATAGTCGCGGACTTCCGGGGCCAGGCCGGCCCATTCCTTCGCGGACACATACGGCGGGTTGCTGACGACTAGGTCGGCCCGGCCTTCCATCACCAGGCCGCGAAGCGCCCCGAAAAGGTCGCCGGCGAAAAACCGCACGTTCGGCGCTCCGTGGCGGAAGGCATTGGCCCGGGCCACCGCCAGGGCCCGTCGGCTGATGTCGGTGGCGTAGATGCAGGCCCCGGGAAGCTCTTTGGCCAAAGCGACGGCGATGCAGCCGCTCCCCGTCCCGATCTCGATGATCAGCGGTTCGGCCGAGGTCAGGAAGGCCAGGGCTTGCTCGACGAGCAGTTCCGTTTCCGGACGCGGAATCAGAACGGCCGGTGAGACAGTCATGGGAATGGACCAAAATTCTTTTTCCCCGAGGATATAAGCCTGGGGGCGCCGCCGGCTTCGTTCTTCCGCCGCCCGAAGAAACCGCCGTGAGACGGATGATGAAACCGGCCGTTCGGGATAGGCAAAAACGTCCAGGTCGGTCAGTCCGGCCGCGCGCCGGAGTAGGATTCGAGCTTCGAGGAAGGGTTCGCAGTCCGGGAGAGATTTCAAGAGGTCGACACCCCGCCGGAGAAGCTCGGCTGTGGTCATGAGCCGGGTGCATTCTTCCCGCCCGCCTCCTCAAGCCGTCGGTCCAAGTCCCTCCGGACGAGCTGTTCGAGGATCGGGTCGAGGGCCCCGTCGAGGATCGCACCCAAGTTGTGGAAGTTTTCTTCAAGTCGATGATCGGTGATCCGGGACTGGGGGAAATTATAGGTTCGGATTTTTTCGCTCCGTTCGCCGGTGCCGACCTGGGTCCGGCGGTCTCGGGCGATCTTTTGATGCTGTTCCGTCCGGGCGATGTCCAGAAGCCGGGAGCGAAGCACCCGGAGGGCTTTTTCCTTGTTCCGGTGCTGGGATTTCTCGTCCTGGCAGGAAACGATCATCCCGGAGGGCTTGTGGGTGACGCGGATGGCGGTGTAATTGCGGTTGACGCTCTGTCCTCCCGGGCCGGAAGAGCCGAAGGCCTCGATCTTCAAGTCCTTGGGGTCGAGCCTGACGTCGACCTCGTCGGCTTCCGGAAGGACGGCGACGGTGACCGTGGAGGTGTGGATCCGGCCGCCGGCCTCGGTCTTCGGGATGCGCTGGACGCGGTGGACTCCGCTCTCGAATTTCAACCGGGAATAGGCCCCCGCCCCCCGGATTCCGGCGATGACTTCCTTGAAGCCGCCGATGGGCGAATAGCTCGTTTCCAGGGTCTCGAAGGCCCAACCCTTCTGCTCGGCATAGCGGGAGTACATCCGGAAAAGGTCCTGGGCGAACAGGGACGATTCATCGCCTCCGGCGCCCGCCCGGATTTCCAGGACGACGCTTCGTTCGTCCAGGGGATCCTTTGGAACGAGGAGAAGGCGGATCTCCCCCGTCAGTTCCGCTTCCCGCTCCTCCAGGCGGAGAAGCTCGGCTGAAGCCAGGGATTTCAGCTCGGCCTCGGTCCGTTCGTCATCCAGGATCTCGCGGGACCCGGCGATGTCGGCCCGGACCCGCTTGAGCTCCTCGTGTTTCCGGATGAGCGGCTCGATCTCGGCCCGCTCTTTGGAAACCTCGCGGAATCTCTTGGCGTCTGCGATGACCGCCGGGTCGGAAAGGGAGCGGACCAGGCGCCGGTGTCGCTCTTCAACAGACTCCAGGTCGGGAATCATCGGGCCGGGACATCAATCCTACTTCTTTTTCTTGGTTTTCGCCTCGACCGCGCCGTATTTTTTACGAAACTTCTCGACCCGCCCGGCGCTGTCGATGAACTTCTGCTTGCCGGTGAAGAAGGGATGGCAGCTGGAACAGATTTCGACCCGGATTTCCTTCTTGGTTGAACGGGTCCGAAAGGTGTTGCCGCAGGCGCAGATCACCAGGCAGTCTTCGTAGTTCGGATGAATCTCTTGCTTCATCGGTCTTCTCTCCTCGAAAGGCCGTTCATTATACCAAAATCCTGAAGAAACACAAACCGTATCCGCGGGCCTCAATCCCCCTGGTGTTTCCGCTCGAATTCATCCCAGTCGATGCTGAAACGGCGGCGGTCCAGCCCGTCCTTCACACGCTCGCGGTAAGCCCGCGACTCGAAGTGCTCCCGGACGTCCCTGGCCAGGGGCAAGACCTGCTCCTCGGCTCTCCATTCGTAGGCCGAGCCGTCGGCGTTTTTCAGACAGCCCAGGTGGACGATCCAGGCCATCTGCTTGATCGGAACATGGTTGAACGTTCGCCGGATTGTCTGGACCTCGGCTTCCTTGGACGGCTCGACGAACTTGAAGTAACGGGAAAACAGGACGGCATTGTGATAATAAGCCGGAAACGCCAGGAGTCCGTCTTTGCCGACGGTTTTTCCGAGATAGATGAAGATGTCCATGATCCGCTTGCTCATCCCCAGCCCCGGATGTTGCTGGCCGGGGAGCGATCCCTGCTTTTCGGAAAACTCGGCTTCGGGATTCTGGAGCGTCAGCCACTCGAAGACCAGGGTGGAGAACTCGCGGAGCGGGGCCGGGGCGATCTCCTTCCCCGCCGGGGTGAACACTCCCTCCCGAATTTTCAGGTCGACGATCAAGCGGTCGGGGATCATCTTCCGGTGGAAAATCCGGAAGCGCTGCAGCGGCGGGTATTCCGATGAATCGAGATCGGTGACGATCGGCCAGAGCCCGCGTTTCCGGGCCTCCTTGAAAAAGCCCATCTTGGCCAGCACCCCTGAGACTTCGTTGGCCGTGTAGCGGCCCAGGAACAGGACCGTTCCCCGGCGGTCGCCCAGGGAGCCGAAGATTTCGCTTTCGTTGATGAGCGGGGCGCTCCACCCCCTCATCGATTCGTCATCCTTGTTCATGGATTTCCTTTTCCCAATCCCGGTCTGCCTGTTCGATTTTAAATGATTCTTCGGATGATGGCAACCCGGGCTGAGGCGGGCGAATGGCCCGGCTCAAGCCGGGTCGGCCGTCGGCTTGTCCCGGTAAAAGCAGAGGACGTCGTCGCCCAGGCGGACCTCCCGTTCAAGGTCGAAATATCCGGAGGCGAAGCGGGTCTTGAAATGCCGTCGGAGGACGATCCGTCCGCCGGAAGCCAGGATCCCCCGCTTGAAGACGACCTTGAGGGGATTCCGCTCGTCAAGAAGCCGGTAAGGCGGGTCGAGGAAAATGAAATCGAAGCGGGCGTTCTCGCCGGCCAGCCGAATGACGGCTCGATTGAACTCCAGGGCTACGATCCGCGAACAGTCTTCGGCCCCGAGCTTGGCAAGGTTATGGCGGAGGGTGGAAACAGCGGCCGGCAGGATTTCGACAAAGACGGCGAACGAGGCTCCGTTGCTCAGGGCCTCGATCCCGACCGAACCCGTACCGGCGAATCCATCCAGGACTTTCTTTCCCGGAAGCGCCTCACGGAGGATGTTGAACAGGGCCGTCTTCAGCTTGTCCGGATAAGGCCGAACGGCCGGGCTGGGGACTTTCCGGAGACGCTTTCCTCTGTAAACGCCGCTGATGACACGGATCATCCCCTTCTCCCCTCAATAAATGATATCGACCATTCCCGGCCGGCTCCGCAAATCCTTGATGCCGTCGGGAAGGGCGACCCAATCCTTGATCGACGCGGCATCTCGATTCCCCAAGCCGGAAGCGACGGCAATCATCACGTCCAGAACGGTAATCGGGATGACCTGGCCCTCGAGGAACAATTTCTCGAACTCAACCCGGGCCGCCCCGTCCCGAACGATGACCCGGGCGGCGAAAAAAAGGGTCATCCTGGGTTTGAAGCCGAGCGGGAGAGAGGCCCGGCTCAGGTCGATCCTGGCCTTGCCTTCCACCCTGTTTTCTGCGAACAACTTGAGGACGAGCTCCCGAAGAGCATCCTCGCCGCCGGCCTCGATCAAGGCCGCGATCCAGGCATTGAGTTCCGATTCGGTGAACGTCGCCGTCCGGAGCGGATGTTTTGCCCCGGCGGCATGTTCGGCGGCGATTCGGTCCAGCCGGTTCTGAAGCCGAACGGCTGACATTCTCATGTCCGGGGTGAGGCGGCCGGAGGCCGTCTGCGATTCCGCGGCAGAAAACCCCGACACGATCGAGATGAGGAGCAGTCCGAGCCCTGTCGTCCGGACGCCGGTTCTTTTTCGCAATCGTCTTTTCATCACAATCATTGTATCAGAGGACCGGCCCATGAAAAAATTGCAAAAAAAAATCCGCGCGGCCGATCCCGTGAGGACCGGACGCGCGGAATCCGCGGCCAAAGGCCGCATCCGTTACTTCTTGAACGGGGAAATCGGCGTCTTCTCGGTGACTTCGACCACGCCGGCCAGAATCAAACCGCTTCCGGCGATGACGCTGGCGATGCCGCAGGGTGTCAGGAAAAACGGCGGGATGCCCTTTTCACAAATCACATAAAGCGCGTCTCCGGGATCGGCGTCTTTCTCGACCTTCAGCAACCCGTTCTGACCGGCGAACAGCTGCTTGACGGTCTGTCCGGCGGCCCCGAGACTATCGAC
>JAFGEN010000181.1 GCA_016931595.1 Candidatus Aminicenantota bacterium
CTAGGTCGTTCCGGCCGGAAAAGTCCCACCGCCCGGGCTCGGGCTCGAGGGCGTTCCAGAAGATGTAGGTCCCGACGGTGTTTAAACCCAGGGCCTTGGCTTTGAGAAGACGGTCCTTCCAGTATTCCCGGGGGATTCGCTGAAAATGCATCTCCCCGGCCATGATTTGGAAGGGTTTGCCGTCGAGGACGAATTCAGGGCCCCGGAAGCCGAACGTGTGGGCCTGGGCGGTGGCCGCAAGGGAGGAGGGGAGGGCATGGGAATGGGCGCAGGCCTCGGGGTCGGCCGGGGTAAAAAGGTAAACGACGGCGACCAGGAGGAGGGCTTTGAGGAGCGGGGATTTCTTCATTGGGGCCTCCGCCTCAATTATTCCCATTTTTCCCCCCGTGTCCAGACGAGAACGCATCAGTCCATCTCACTTTGTGTCACTTTGATTAAATAATTCGGGAATCGAGTAACCTGGCCCCGAATTATTGGCCTCGAATTATTCAGTCGCGGGAGCCGCGGATCAGCACCAGCCGGAGAAGCTGGAGGACGGCCGTGGCCGTGGCCGCGACGTAGGTCAAGGCCGCCGCCCGAAGGACTCTCTTGGCCCCGATAAGCTCCTGTGGGCCGAGGTAGCCTTGATTGCCCAGGAGTGCGATGGCCCGCTTGGAGGCGTCGAATTCGACCGGCAGGGTGATGACAGTGAAGAAAACGGCTCCCATGAACAGCAGAATCCCGATGTCCATAAGGAGAGTCGAGCCCGTCCCCGAGAGCATTCCGATGAAAAACAGGGGGAAGGCCAGGGTCGAGCCGATGTTGGCCACCGGGTAGATGACATTGCGGAGCATTAACGGAGCGTAGCGGTTTTGGTGCTGAAGGGCATGACCGGTTTCATGGGCGGCGATTCCCAAGGCGGCCAGCGAGCTGCTCCCGTAAACCCCCTGGGAAAGGCGGAGGGCTTTTTTCCTGGGGTCGTAGTGGTCGGTCAATTGTCCCCGGATCTCCTCGACGGTGACGTCTCCGGCGCCGCCCTGGCCGAGGAGCATTTTGGCGACCTGGGCTCCGGTGATCCGGGAGGCCGCGCCGATCCGGGAATATTTCGCGTAAGCGCTCTTGACCATCCCCTGGGCGGCCAGGGCCAGGATTATGGGAGGAATGAGGAGCAGTAAATCGATGCCGCCGAAATACATGGACATGATCTCCTTATACTTCCAAGTCATAAAGATAGGCGAGGACGGCGGGGTTGTCAACACGCTCGGGAAGCCGGCCCGAAGGCCCGCCCCCGGGTTACTTTCCGGCGAAGCCGAAACTGTTCTTGCCCGAGGCCTTGACCTTGTACATGGCCGTGTCGGCCAGGCGGATCAGGTCGTCCTTGTCCTGGGAGTCGTTCGGATACAGGGCGATCCCGACGCTCAATCCGACAACCGCTTCCTTGCCGTCGATGAGAATGGGGCGGGATGCTTCCTGGATGGCTTTCCGGGCGATTTCCGCGGCATCGGAGGGTGTGTTCAGCGAGGTGGCGATCAGGAAGAATTCGTCCCCGCCGACCCGGGCCAGGGTGTCGGTTTCCCGGATGCAGGACTGGATCCTCAGGGCGACGGTCTTGAGGACGAAGTCTCCGGCCTCGTGGCCGAGCCTGTCGTTGACGGACTTGAATCCGTCCAGGTCGATGAACATCACCGCGGCCAGGTTCCGGTTGCGGCGGGCCAGGCTCAGGGACCAGTCCAAGCGCTCGTTGGCCAGGCGGAGACCGGGCAGCCCGGTCAAGGCGTCGTGGGTCGCCAAATGCCGAATCCTCTCCTCATACATCTTTCGGCCGGTGATGTCCTCGTGTGTTCCGTACATCATCAGGGGCTTTCGGTCGGCCGTCCAGGATCTCACCTTTCCCCGGTCGTGAACCCAGACCAGCATGCCGTTCCGGTGGATCATCCGGACCTCGCAGTCGTAAAAGGGGAATTCCCCGCTGAAGTGCATGCTCAACGCTTTTTCGGAGACCGCGGCGTCTTCCGGAAAGAGGTGCTTCTTCCAGGTTTCGATGGACATCGGCTGGAGATCGGCCAGGGTATATCCGATCATCTCCGCCCAGCGTTCGTTGAAAATCGTCTCCCCCGTCTGGACGTTCCATTCCCAGGTCCCGATGTTCGTCCCCTCCAGGATCGATTCGAGGCGTTGTTTGTCATGCGCCAGCTCGTCGATGATTTTTTTCCGTTCTTCCCGCAAGAGCGCGCTCTTGAGGATGGCGGAGATCGCCCCCGAAAGAACCTCCTCGATTTCCATGAACGAGCCGACGAACGCCGTATCCATGAGCCCAAGGGACAGGATCGCTCCGATCCGCTCGCGGCCGGAAAACAAGGGAATGGTCAGGCAGGGGCAGAACTGAAGGCCGAGAGCCCTCATCGCCTCCTTCTGCTCCTCTGTCGGGTTTGAAAGAAGGGTGGTCTGCTTGATCGTGAGCGATTTGGCGATAGCCCAGCGGAGGAGGTCCGACTCCAGGAGCTTCTCGTGCCGGGAGGGATTGACGTCCAGGATGCGGGGGGACGATGATTCCCCGGCCGGATCCAAGGCCGCCAGGATGACCAGGCGGGCGCCGGTCAGCTCCCGGATCTTCTGGGACAACCGTCGGGCGGTATCGGAAAGATCTCCGGGATTTTTCAGGACGGCGGTGATGATATCGAGGACCATGACCGCCGTCGCCTGGCGGTCCCGTTCTGTCGAGGACGTGGCTGCTTCGGCATCTGGGGTTGGGGCCGATTGGGCGGCGGCAAAGCGCCCGACAGCCGCATGGACCTCCTTGACGAAAAGGTCCAACCCTACCTCCAGGATGTCGACGGGCAAGCCGAAATATTCCCCGCACTCCTTCAATGTCTCGCCGGGAACTGGCCGGACCCCGGTGTCCAGGTAGACGAACCGCGAATGCATGTCCCGGATCATCGACCGGGAGAGATCGGCGTCCAGGCCCGGAAAGCGAAGGAGGATTTCCCTCCACCGGTCGAGCCATTCCGGGAACAGAAGGAAGGCTCCATCCTTGACGAGGGCTTTGTGCTCCTCCTTCCCGAGGAACATCTCCCCGCAGTTGGCTCCGGCGATTCGGACGATGTCCGGACCCTCGGCCAGGGCGGCCGTGTCGGCTGCGCAATCCCCGAGCAGGACGAGGATCCGGGAACCGAAACCGCGCTCCTCGTCGATCAGCTTTCCGAGGGTTTCCTGCAATCCCGAAGGATTCATGTGGAGGCAGGAGTCGAAAAAGCGGATCGAGAATTCCGGCAGGGCGTTCCGGGCGGCCAGGTCTTCGAGCTCCGGCTTGAAGACCGAGCAGGCGATCGCGGTCATGGGCTTCCCGGCCATGATCTCATCCGTTCCCGAATTCGTCGGCGGCTTGTCCGATCGCGGCCAGGCATTCCGGAGGGGTTCGCCAGTCCACGTCGGTTCCCGTGGCGAAAAGGACGAACCGGCCGTCTTCCTTCATTCGGGCGAGAATGTCGATGCTTCGGGCCCTGACGGTTTCGGGGGACAGGGTATGCAGCGTCGGGCCGTCGAGGCCTCCAAAGAGGACCGATTCCTTCCGGATTCGGCGGCGGGCTTCCGGGAGGGAGTCGTCGACGTCCATGGTGAATCCGAGGACCCCTGGGAGGGGGTCGAGCAAGTCGATGTGGTCGAAAATGGTCGAGCCGGTATGGTGGAAGATGGTCAGGCCTTGAAGCTTCGGCCAAGCTTCCCGAAATACGGGCAGGGCGAATTCTTCGACCAGGTTTCGGGTGGAGACGTCCCGGGTGAAAAAGGTCATCGGACAGGCGATGGCGTCCGCCCCGTCGGCATACAGGGCCGCGCACAGGCGGATGAAGAACGGAACGGTCACGTCCAGCATTCTTCGGGTCGCCTCCCGGTCCGTCAGGATGGTTCCGAACCAGGCCTCGAGGCCCATGATCATCGCCGGCAGGTCGATCGGGTTCAGGACGATCGCGACGATGACGGAATCACGGCCGTGAGCGGCGGCGAGCCGTCGGATGGATCGGCGGAGGTAGAGAATCCGCGGATGAGTGTCGATGTCGGGAATGGCCAGCTTCGGGATCTCGGCGGCCGAGGCGATCGCCGGGCGGCGGAGGTTGGGGGCGTCGTTCTCGCTGTACCGGAGCGTCCCGCCGAAAGCTTCGCCGAACCCGGCCAGAAGAAAGGGCCCGGTGAGAAAATCCGGCCGGACGGCCTGAAAGACCGCCTCCTGGCCGCGGGCGTATGACTCGGGGTCGTTATAATACTGTTGCGGAGGGCAATCGATAAGTTTTGCCCCGTAGAGACTGAGGATGGCGCCGAAGGGGCGGCGATCGAACGGCCGCCCCGCCACCAGGCTGAAGAACCGCTCTTTGCCGTTCATGTCATCCGGATCCTTCGGCTTTCCGCCACAGGTCGGCGAACAGGGCGGCGGCGGTGAAAGCGCTGGGAGCGGTGCCGTCGGCCCCGACCTTTTCGTAAAGGTCCGGCCGGAGGCGGAAAACAGCGCCGCCGACGGCCAGCTTGACCCGTCCGGCCAGGCCGCGGGCGTCGATTTCCTCCCGGACCTTGCGGATGTTCTCGGCCGTGGTGAAGATCATGGCCGATAGGCCGATGACCCGGGCCCCGATTTCGACCGCCTTGTCGACGATCTTTCCGGCCTCCACGTCGATTCCCAGGTCGCAGACTTCCCAGTTGTTGACCCGGAGGAGGGTGGAAACGATTTTACGACCGAGGGGATGGCAGTCGTCTTCGATATTGGCCATGACCACCGGACCCAGCCGGGGATGGCCTTCCCGGCCCGCGGGGATGTCGGCCGACTCGAAGCGCTTGAGAACGTCGTCGAAGAGGATCGAGGCCACGTACGACTGGGCCAGCGAGGCCTCGTTTCGTTTCAGGCGTTCGCCGATTTCGGTCAGCAGGGGCTCGAAAACATCGAAGATCAAGGTGTCATAGCCGTGACGGGAGGACAGCTCCTCCACGAGGCGCTTGCCCGTTTTCATGTCCGGAAGGAGGATGGCCTGTTCCAAAGCCTTGAGGGTCTCCGGTTCGATCCGGGTATGGCTTTCAACGGGCTGCAAAACAGACTCCTTTCAGCGTGGGGCGAATCGATTCACCCCTTCCTCGAGGCCGAAAAACGGCCTGATCCACCATGAAATATAAATACAACGGGGCGGGGCGGGAAGTCAACTTGGGGCGGAAATGATTCCGAGTATAAATTTGACAATCCGCGGAAACGCCTTTACCATGCTTCCTTGTCGAAAAGGAAGCGTCCCGTATGAAGAAAACGCCGGCGTTGTGCCTCCTTGGAGCGGTCGTCCTTTGCCTTGCCGGTGTTCCGGCCGATTCGGCCCAGGAAGTCGACGTGGAGAAAGCGCTGTCCCGCGGCGACGCGGCGTTCGAGAAAAGCGAATATAAAGAAGCGATCGTCGCCTATTTCGAGGCGGCCGCCCTTTCGACCAAACCAGAGAACCTTTCCCGGGCTTATTTCGGGCTGTCCCTCTCCTATTTTTATCAGCGGGATATGGCCGAATCGGTCAAATGGATGCGGAAAATCTCCCTGGTCGATCCCTTGAAGCGGATTTCCGAGGATTCATATCCAAAGCCATTTGTCGACCTGTTCAACCAGGTGATGGCCGAAGCCCGGGCCAAGGGGACGCCCGTCGCCGCGCCGGATCAGAAGAGCGGGACGCCTCCGGGCAAGACTGAACCGGAGAAAACGGAAACGGGAGTTCCCCCGGTCAAGGGCGGAATTTCCAAGGAAGATATCGCGCCGGCCGGCCGGCCGGCGGAGGCCCCGAAGCTTCGGGTCGTTGAAGCGCCCGTGAAGGGAATGCCGCTCGGTGGCCGGCTGGAATTGAGCGTCCATTATTCGAGCTGGACGCTCGACCCGGTGACCGCCCTGCTCGAGGACAGCCTCAACGAGGAGCTGGGCGGGGCGATCCAGGACGAGATCAACGACGAGTTGAATAGCCGCTACCCGGGCTTGGTCCCCGGTCCGTTCACCTCGGATATGAAGTTCGATTCCGAGGGGGCCAATTACGGGATCGAACTCCGCTACTACGTTCGCGGGCGGCTGGGCACGTTCAGCCTCGGGGTCTCCTTCGAGCAGACGAACATCAAGTTCACCCTGGCCGGGACGGCCCGGCAGGAATTCACCAATGGAGGAGCCGCCGTGGCCGAGGCCAGGGCGGCCGTCGAGACCAAGCCGTTCTCGACCAACATCAGTTTCCGCTGGGAGATGGGCCGGCCGACGGCCCGGGTCAAGCCATACTTCGTGTTCGGCTTTGGATTCGCTCCGCTCCAGGGGACGTTCGATTTTAATTATACGGCCACGTACACGCTCGGCCCGTTTTCGGATACCATCCAGGACGCCCAATCCAAGACGTTCCCGGAGCTGTCCGAGGACCTCGAATTCGAGATCCCGGATTTCCTTTTCATCGTCCAGCTTCATTTCGGGCTGAAGATTGAAATCATCGGCGGCTTGTTCATCCAGGGCGAGGCGGGATTTTGGAACGGCCTGATCCTCCGCGGCGGGCTGGGCTACCGGTTTTAGCCCGCTGCGAACCGCGCTCCCGCAATTATCTGGTATAATATCTTCGGCCGTGCACGACGGGGAGCCAGCGGTGCCCTGTAGCCCACAACCCGCTCCAGTGGGGTCGATGCCCGGGCCGAGGCGGCGCTTTGTCCGGCCGGACTTTCGCCGGCGATATTGAAGGCCGGAGCTTCGAGCAAAGGGCGGCCTGCCAACCCCGCCAGGGCCGGAAGGCAGCAGCGGTAACAGGAAGGCCCTTGTGTGTCGGATCACTCCGCCGGAGTCGCCGGTGGAATGGACGCGGGGAGGGTGTCCGTCGAAGCCGGGGCGCACGGCTTTTTTTTTAAATTCGGGGCCAGGGCCCCTAAGGGGGGCGACACTTAATCAACTCCCGATCTTATGAAGTTCGGAATTCGGGAATTGAGTAACCTGGCCCCGAATTAATAGCCTCGGACTTTATCGCCCCAATCCGGCGGCGAGGGCGGCCGGGTCTTCGCCGGCGGCGAAGCCCCGGATCCGGAACGAATAGGCGTACCGCCCGGCCGGCAACCGGTACTGTGGATGCTCCCGGGCGCCCCAGGAATCGTCGCTTCCGACGCCCATCTGGCCGTAATCCAGGCTCAGGCTGACGAAATCACGCGGGTCGATTTCATGCGGGTGTTTCTGCCCGCGGACATCCTGGGTCAAGTCCTCGGCCGTGTAGGGCAGGGCGCTGAAATCGAACCACGGCAGGCCGACGGCGAGCAGCCCGTTCCCGGCCCGGTCGGCCAGCATCGCCCACCGGCAGTCGGTCCGGTTCCCGTATTCCTGGATGCTCACGTAAGGGATGAGCGTCTTGAAGACCGATGCCCCGAAGTATCCGACGAGAGCCGCGTTTTTCCGGTCGATGTAATTTTCGTGCGGTCCTCGCCCGAACCAGCGAACGTTTTCAAACGCCGCCGGCAGGGTCATTTTCATCCCCAGACGGGGCAGTTCGGGCAGCCCGCGCTTCTCCGGCGTCAGGACGACCGATATGACGATATCCGACGTGCCGAAAATCCGGTACGTCACCCGGTATGTCGACGAGACATCGCCCAAGGTATAGAGAGCCTCGACCCGGACCACCGACGGTCCTTCCTGGGCCGCCGTGAACCGGTCGAGAGTCCGGTTGTCGCCCGCTTTGCGCCAGACGCCCTGGCGGCGGGGCATGCTATTCCCGAAATCGTTGTCGGTCGGAGCCCGCCAGAAATTCGGCTCCGGCCCGGTCCGGACCAGGGCCGTCCCCTTGTAGATATAGGACTTGAGAAGGCCGGTCGTCTTGTCGAAGACGGCTGAAAAATCAGTCCCCTGGATTTTTGCTTCGGCTGAGTCCTGTGTCAGTCGGAGCGCGGGAATCCGGGCCGGGTCGGGAGTCCAGTCCTCTGATCGTCCCTCCGCCGCCGGCTGTCCCAAGGCGACCAGGAATTGCCCGGCCGCGACGATGTGGCCCTCCGGAATCAGCGGCTCGGCTTCGGCCTGAACCGCCCGGACATTGAGGAAATATTCGACGCCCGGCGGCACCGATCCGATTCCTTGGACTTCGAGCGGGAAAATTCCGGTCCCGCCCGGAACGATGCGGGGCGCCCTGATCTCGCCCTCGGCCAAGGGAGCGGCCCCGGCCATCCCCGGAACGATTTCCCACTGGACGGTGTAATCCTCCAAGCCGCGGAAGGCGAAGCCGTTGCGGATTTCCAGGGCCGGCCTCCCGTCCTCGGTCATCGTCTTTTTAAACTTGATGAACTGGTGGGCTGTTTTCAGCTCCCAGAGTCCGGGGTGGGGCTCACGTTCCGAATCCACCAACCCGTTGCAGCAGAAGTTTTCGTCCGACGGCGTCCCCTCGGGCCCGAAGTCGCCGCCGTAGGCATAGAAGGTTTTCCCGTCGGCGGTTTTTGCCTCCAAGCTCTGGTCGACCCAGTCCCAGACGAAGGCGCCCTGGAGCTGGGGGTATTTTTCGATCAGGTCCCAGTAGTCCTGGAGATTGCCGTTGGAGTTGCCCATGGCGTGGGTGTATTCGCACTGGATGAAGGGGCGGTCCCGCTTCTTGAGGGCATAGGCTTCCATAAGTTCGAGCTCCGCGTACATCGGGCAGACGATATCGGTATGGGGTTTCATCTCGGCCCGCTCGTATTGGACCGGGCGGGAGGCGTCCCGATTCTTGATCCAGGCGTAGGTGGCCTCGAAATTGATCCCGTCGCCGGCTTCGTTTCCCAGCGACCAGATGATGACCGAGGGATGGTTCTTGTCCCGCTCGACCATTCGGATCGTCCGGTCGAGATGGGCGGCGCCCCACTCCGGCTGCTTGGCCAGGCTGCGATCGCCGTAGCCCATGCCGTGGCTCTCGATGTTGGCTTCGTCGACCAGGTAAATCCCGTATTGGTCGCAGAGCTCGTACCAGCGCGGGTCGTTTGGGTAATGGCAGGTCCGGACGGCGTTGATGTTGAACTGCTTCATCAGCCGGATATCCCGGAGCATGGACTTCTCGGAGATCGCGTGGCCGGTCCGGGGGTCGTGCTCGTGGCGGTTGACGCCCTTGAGGAGGACGGGAACCCCGTTGACTTGGAGCAGCCCGTCGGCAATCTCCACTTTCCGGAATCCGACCTTGGCCCCGGCCGCCTCCATGACCTTTCCGGCGGCGTCCTTCAGGGCCACGACGACCGAGTAGAGATTCGGCGTTTCGGCCGTCCACTTGAGGGGTGCGGACACGTTTCCGGCGATGCGGGCGTTGCCCGCTTCTTTTCCCTTGACCGCGCCGATCGGGGCGCTTTGTTCGAACACGATCCTGCCGGCGGGATCGAAGAGGATCACGTCGACCGTCAGACCGGCGCTTTTCCCGCCGGTCTTGTCCAGCAGGTCGATCGTGACGTCAAGGAACCCGTCGCGGTAGTTTTCCGCCAAGCCGGCCTTGGCCCAGAAATCGCGGATCCGGGCTTTCGGAGCGGCCCGGAGATAGACGTCGCGCTCGATGCCGCTCAGCCGCCAGAAATCCTGGCATTCGAGGTAGGAGGCGTCGGCCCAGCGGAAGACTTGGACGGCGACCTCGTTTTTCCCGGGTTTGAGGAAGCGGGTGACGTCCCATTCGACCGCGGTCTTGGAATCCTCGCTGTATCCGGCGTACCGGCCGTTGACCCAGACGTAAAATGCGACTTTAACCGCGTCGAAATGGAGGAGGACCTCCATCCCGTTCCAGGCGGCCGGCAGGTCGAAGGTCCGCTTATAGAGACCGACAGGATTGCGGTCGTCCGGGACGTTGGGCGGGTCGGGGCGCTCTTTGGGCTTGACCCACTCGTAGCTCGAGTTGACGTAGATCGGAACGCCGTATCCCTGAAGCTCCATGTTCGAGGGGACGGGAATCTCCTTCCAGCCGCTTGTGCCGAAGGCCGGATCGAAAAAGCCGGCCGGGACATCGGCCGGTTTGGCCAGGTAGAGGAACTTCCAGGGACCGTTGAGCGACAGGAAATAGGGCGATGCGGCCCGGTCGTTTTTCAGGGCGGCGGCCGTGTCCGGATAGGAATAGAACGTGGCCCGCGGGGCTTCCGCGCCGACGCGGACGACCCGGGGGTCTTTCCATTCCCGACCGGTCGGACCTTTGAGGTCCTGGGTCAGGGCAGGGTCATATGAAAGAATTGCTGCGAACAGTACGGATAAAGCGCAGGCCGCCGAGCGAGCTTTGCTCATCGTCTCCTCCCAAGATTATGGAAAGCGTCTATTTGACTTGAATGCCCCGGAATAAATCGGGGAATGAGTAACCTGGCACCGATTTCTTATTCCTGCAGAGCCTTGATCAGAGCCTCGACTTCGGGTTTGGCCGCTTCGTCCAGCGGCAGGAGCGGCCGCCGCACCGGGCCGCCGTAATAACCCCGCACATCCATGGCGTGTTTCAAGGCGGCGAGCCCGTACGTTTCCATCACCGCTTTGTTGAAGGGGATCAGTTTCAGCTGGTGTTTGGAGGCGTCGTCGACTTTTCCCGTCTTGAAGAGGTTATAGATGTCGAGGCAGACCTCGGGCGCGGCGTTGGCCACAGCCAGAATCGCCCCGGACCCGCCCATGACCAGGGCCGGCAGGACGCTGAATCCGGAGCCGACCATGCAGGAGAAATCCTCAGGGACGTTGGAGACGATATTGCCGAAATAAGCCATGAGGCCGGAACTGTCCTTGAGCCCGGAAATGTTCGGATGGGCGGCCAGCTCGCACACCAGCTCGGCGTCGATCGTGATCCCGGTGTTGGCCGGGACGTTATAGAGGATGATCGGGATTCGGGCTCCCTCGGCCACGGCCAGGAAATGGCTCCGGAGCACGTCCCGGGTCATCTTGGATTTGTAATAACTCGGGGGTCGAACCAGGGCCGCGTCGGCTCCGACGGCGGCCATCCGGTTGGTGAAGGCGATGGTCAGCTTCGTCGATTCCTGACCGGTGCCGACGATCACCATCTTCTCCGGCGCGGCCGTCTCCCGGCCGGCCCGGACCAGCCGCTCCGCCTCGGCGTCGGAGACAAGGACGCATTCGCCGGTCGACCCGAGGATGACATATCCGGTCAGGCCGAGCTGGTTGAACTTGGCGATGTTCTCACGGAAGCGGGGGACGGCGATGTCTTCTCCGTCGAAGGGGGTTGTGAGAGCGGGGAAGATCCCTTGGAATTTCTTGGCCATGGTTACTCTCCTTGTCCGGTCGTCTGATCTCGTGTTCGATTCGGCCGAGTTCGACGTCGTCAAATCCAAAATAATGCCCGACCTCGTGGATGACCGTCGCCCGGACTTCGTCCCGGATTTCGTCCTCGGTGGAAGCGTACCGTTCGAGCGGTTTCTGAAAAATGAGAATGACGTCGGGCGGGTAGTTGCCGTAGTAAGAGCCGCGTTGTCCGTAGGGGATGCCGTGGTAAAGGCCGAACAGATCCCAGGGGGAGCCGAGCCCCATGTCTTCGACGATCTCGGGGGAGGGGAGGTCTTCGACCAGAACGGCCACGTTCTTGATCCGACCGCGGAAATTCTTCGGGAGGCTGTCGATCGCCTCGGCGACCAGCTGTTGGAACCGTTCCCGGGTTAGGCTGATCATGGTAAGAAACGTGGTCTATCATATGGGAATCAGGGGCGGGGGTCAAACAATTCCCATGCCCCGCCGGAAGGCGGAGGAGGCGAAAATCCCGGCTTTGTCCGACTGACGGATTGTCTCCGAAAAATGACAACTCCCGCGGCCCGGCTGTCCGATTTGGAGGACGGAGCGCGGACCGTTTCCCGGCGGCCGTTTCTGTTTCTCCGGGCGGAATCCCGGATTTCCCCATAAGGGCTCTTTGAGACGGTCATTGTCACGCTTCGGCCGAAACTTGGCACGATTTATGCTCAATATGCGGCGGAGTATGAGGAATACGGGAAAGGAGAACATTTCGGTCAAAAGGAGATGGATATGAAGATCATGCAGAGCGCGTTTCTCGTGCTTCTCTTGGCGGCGGCGGCATTTTCTTTGCCGCAGGATTTTGGGGAAGCGGTCACGACCGACCTGGGTATGGGTGCCTTCGCCAGCGACAGCGGCCCGATTCTTCTGACGGTCGATTCGGCGCTGGTGTCAAGGACGCTGGGAAATCCTTATGTCATGTTTTACGCTTACATGGCCAGCCGGGACGGAAACCGGAAGATTTCTGTCGCGGCCAAGGAGATTGTCGTCATGTTCAATGGACGCGAGCTGACCATGCCCACGGTCAGCGAGCTCCGGAGCAGCTATAAGGGAATCAACCGGGACTACGAAAGGTACAACCAACTGGGCAAGGAAGGCGTCATCGCCTCCTGGGTCAGGAACTACCAGTTTCCGCCCCGGCCGAACTTCTACCCCCCGATGAACATGAGCACGGAAGTCGCCGTCGACACCGGGAGCATGTTCGGTTTCTATGGCTTTCAAACGCCGCTCTACCTGAAGAATCCGGGATTCTCCAAGGGCGACAAGCTCACGTTCGTGGTCAAGGACCGCAAGGATTCCAGCCTGACGTCGGAGTGCGAAGTCGTCATTAAATAATAACGGGGGACGGGGGGGCGGATCGCGAGGTCCGCCCCCGGTTTTTTCGTGCTGCTTTTGATCTGTTCGGCGAATGAGCCGGGCGATCCCTCGGGAGCTCTGACCCCCTCTCCTATGATATAATCTGGCACATGCTGGATCCCAAGTTCGTACTCGAAAATGTCGACCTGGTCGTTCAGAAATGCGCTTCCCGCGGCTTCAAGGTCGACTTCACGGAGCTCATCCGCCTGTCTGAAGCCAAGAAATCCGCCCTGCACAGGGTGGAGGATCTTCGGGCTCAGCGGAACAAGGCTTCCGAAGAAGTCGCCAAGATTAAAAAGACGGGAGGCGACGCCTCCGCCTTGATCGCCGAGACCAAATTGGTCGGGGACAGGATCAAGGTCCTGGAAGAGGAGTTGAAACCGTACGACGAACAGATCCGTCTGACGCTGCTCAATATTCCCAACCTGCCGGACGATTCTGTCCCGATCGGATTCGATGCCGGCGGCAACGTCGAGGTCCGAAGGGTCGGAGAGCCCCGAAGCTTTGATTTCGAGCCCCAGGCTCATTGGGACCTGGGGACGAACCTCGGAATCCTGGATTTCGACCGGGCGGCGAAAATCACCGGGTCCCGCTTCACGGTCTACACGGCCGAGGCCGCCCGGATGGAGCGGGCCCTGATCGGCTTCATGCTCGACATTCACACCCGGGAACGGGATTTTACCGAAGTCATTCCGCCGTTTATCGCCAATGAAACCAGCTTGACAGGGACGGGGAATCTCCCGAAGTTTGCCCAGGACCTGTTCAAGCTGGAAGGGTATCCCTGGTACCTCGTCCCGACGGCCGAAGTGCCTCTGACGAACCTCTACCGGGACGAGATCCTTGACGGCGGCCTCCTTCCGCGGCGCTTTGCTGCTTATACGCCGTGTTTCCGGTCCGAAGCGGGCTCCTACGGCAAGGACATCCGCGGGCTCATCCGCCAGCACCAGTTCAACAAGGTCGAAATGATGGTCTTTTCCCTCCCCGAAAAATCGATGGAAGAGCTCGAATACATGACCGCGGGCGCCGAGGAGATTCTCAAGCGGCTGGGCCTGACGTACCGGGTCGTGGCCCTCTGCACCGGGGACATGGGCTTCGCCAGCCGGAAGACCTACGACCTCGAAGTCTGGATGCCGTCGCGTCGGGGCTTCATGGAAATTTCCTCCTGCTCCAACTGCGGCGATTTTCAGGCTCGCCGGTCCAACATTCGTTTCAAGCGGGACCCCAAGGCCAAGCCGGAATTTGTCCACACGCTGAACGGCTCCGGCCTGGCCGTCGGCCGGACCGTGGCCGCGATCATGGAGAATTACCAGCAGGACAGCGGGGCGATCGACGTTCCCCAGGCCCTGCAGCCCTACATGAACGGGCTGACCCGGATTTATCGATCATAGAAGCCCCCCGGCGAGGGGGGCGTGGGCGCGAGCCGGCCGGGGATGTTCGGCGCCCGGCCTTCATCGGTCAGCGTCCGGAGCGAAACATCGCTTGTCTCCTCTGTCGATTTGGATATGATGGATGATGGTTGGAGGGATGGCCGAGTGGTTGAAGGCGGCGGTCTTGAAAACCGCTTTCCGGTATCCCCGGAACGGGGGTTCGAATCCCCCTCCCTCCGC
>JAFGEN010000182.1 GCA_016931595.1 Candidatus Aminicenantota bacterium
AGGTTGAGGGACTCGAGATCCCGGCGGAACATGCCGATCCGGGCGATCGTCCCGGCGGCGTTGAGATGGAGGGTCGAGAGGACACGGCCCAGAAGAAGGACTTTCTCCGGCCGGTTGTTATGGAACAGCGCCTCGCTCGTCTCGATGGGCCTGGCCCCGGCCAGGACCAGGCGATGGCAGGCGGAGAAGGCCCTGGCCGTGGTGTTGGAGAATTGGAACGAGCCCGTGTCCGAGACGATGGCGCAGTACAGATGCCCGGCGATCCGCGGGGTCAGGGCGACGCCGACCGCCTCGCAGAGGTCGAGGACAAGCTCGGCCACGGCCGGGGCCTCGGCGTCGACCCAGTTGATGTCGGCATACTGGGAATTAGAATAATGATGGTCGATGTTGATCTTGAAATAGGCCTCCAAGCCCGTTTGGCCGGACCGGGACACGTCGGCGCATTCCAGGAGGATGACCGCGTCGTAGCCGGCCGGGTCGATCTGGCCGATCCGGATGCGGCGGCAGTCCGGAAACATGGTAAAGGGGACGGGAATCGGGTCGGTGATGACATAGTCGGCGGTCTTGCCCAGTGATTCAAAAGCCAGGGACAGGGCCAGGCCGGAGCAGAGGGAGTCGCCGTCGGGCCGGAGATGGGAGGTGACGGCCAGGCGCCGGCAATCCTGAAGCTTCCGGACGATCTCGTCAACCGGTCGTGTTGTCGTCATGGGCCTTCTCTTCCAGGATCCGCGAAATCCGCTCGACGTCTTCAGCCGAGGAGTCGAGGGCGAAAACAAGCTGCGGATTATACTTGAATTCGGCGACAGCGGCAAGACGATGGCGGATCGCCCCGGTCCGCCTCTCGAGATGGCCGCGGATTTCTTCGGCCTCGGCCGGGCCGAAGATGCTCAGCAGGACCCGGGCCGAGCGGAGGTCGGCCGGGATTTCGACCCGTGTGACGGAGACGAGGGACGTCGGGTAAGAACGCAGCTCGGACGGAAGAATGTCGCCCAGGGCCTCCCGAAGCAGGCTGGCCATCCGTTTCTGACGGCGCGATTCGGTCCTCATGGCTCGATCGTCTACATCAGCCGGATCTCGGCGTTCAGAATTTCGCCCTGGACATGGGCCTCTATCTCGCGCCGGACCGCGTCGAGGATTTGCTCGACGATGAGGCGTTCGTGGTTGAGAGTGACGATTCCAAGGGCTGTCCGCTGCCACATTTCGTGAAAGTCGAGCTCGGCAACGGCGGCGTTGAAGCGGCCCCGAAGCCGGCTCTTGATTCCGGACAACTCCCGCCGCTTGTCCTTGAGCGAGCGGGCATGGGGGAAATGAATTTCGACGACGAGCAGCCCGATCACCATGACGGCCGGCCCTTCAGACCGCGGCCGTTTTTTCCGTCAGAAAGGCCTCGATCATGTCGCCCTCCTGGACGTCCTTGAAATTGGCCAGCCCGAGGCCGCATTCGTAGCCGGCCTTGATCTCGTTGACGTTTTCCTTGACGTGCTTGAGGGAGGACAACTTGCCCTTATGGAGCACCATCCCCGCCCGGATCACCCGAACCTCGGCGTTTCGGGCGAGTTTGCCCTCCTGGATGTAGCAACCGGCGATCGTTCCGACCTTGGGGATGCGGAACACCTTTCGAACCGTGGCCCGGCCGAGGAACGTTTCCTTGATGACCGGTTCGAGAAGCCCGGTCATGGCTTTTTTGATCTCGTCGATGAGTTGATAGATGATCTTGTAGGTCCGAATCTCGACGTTTTCCTTGACCGCCGCCTCCTGGATCTTGGGCGCGGGCTTGATGTTGTAGCCGAGGATGACGGCCTTCGTGGTCTGGGCCAGGACGATGTCGGACTCGTTGATCGAGCCGGTCGCCGCATGGACGACCCGGATTTTGACCTTGTCCGTGCTGAGGGAGGGGAGAAGCCCCGACAGGACTTCGACCGAACCCTGAACGTCCGCCCGGACGATCAGGCCAAGCTCTTTGACCGTCCCCGCCTCAGCTTTCCGGAACAGGTCGTCCAGGGAGACGGCCGCCGCCTGTTTCTGCGGCTCGGCTTTTGCCGTCGAGGCTTTTCTCTGGTCGGCGATGGCCCGGGCTTTCTCCAGACCGGGCAGGACCTGGAGAATGTCGCCGGCCTTTGGAACTTCGGCGAACCCGAGGACTTCGACGGGCGCGGAAGGCCCGGCCGTCTTGACTATCATGCCGAGGTCGTTGGTCATGGCCCGGATCTTGCCGTGGGTCGTTCCGGCCAGGAACGCGTCCCCGGCCTTGAGCGTCCCGTTCTGGACGATAATCGTGGCCAGGGGTCCCTTTTTCGGGTCGAGGCGGGCTTCGAGAACGACTCCCTGGGCAGGGGACTGGGGATTGGCCTTCAGGTCGAGAACGTCGGCCATCAGAAGGACCATGTCAAGGAGTTCCGTGATGTTCCGCTTTTCCTTGGCCGAGATTTCGACGCTGATGATGTCGCCGCCCCATTCCTCGACCAGGAGGCCGTCTTTCTGCAGCTCCCGCTTGATCCGGTCGGGGTTGGCTTCGGGCTTGTCGATCTTGTTGATGGCCACCAGCAAGGGGACGCCGGCGGCCTTGGCATGATTGATCGCTTCCCGGGTCTGGGGCATGAGACCTTCCTCGGCCGCGACCACGAGGATGACGATGTCGGTGACTTTGGCCCCGCGGGCCCGAAGTTGGGTGAACGCTTCGTGGCCCGGCGTATCGATGAAGGTGATCGGTTTCTTATTGGACGTCACCTGGTAGGCGCCGATATGCTGGGTGATGCCGCCCGATTCCTTGTCGACGAGCTTGGATTTTCGGATCGCGTCCAAGAGCGTCGTCTTGCCGTGGTCGACATGACCCATGATCGTGACGACCGGCGGACGATGGGTCAGGAGTTTCGGGTCGGCCGAGGCTTCCTGGCGGTAGGATTCCTCGACCGGGATGATTTCGAGGACGATGTTGAGATCCTTGGCCAGGGAGGCGGCCAGGGACGGATCGATGATGTCGGTGATGTCCAGGGAATAGCCTTTATATCCGAGCTTCTCGGCCAAGTCCCGAGGCCTGAGCTTGAACCGTTCGGCCAGGTCCTTGATCGTGGCGCCTTCCCGAAGCCGGGCCACAGGCCGGGGTTTCGGAGGAGCGGCGGCCGCCGGCTTGGAGGCCTGCGGCGCGGGTGCGGGCGCCGGGGCGGGCGCGGGAGCCGGCGTGGAAACCGGGGCGGATTTCACCGGCGGAGCTGTTTTGGCCGCCGCAGGAGTGGGTTTGTGCAATTGCGGAGAAACAGCGGCCGGCTTAGCCGCCGGAGCCTTAGCCGGAGATCCGGCGGGCGCGGGGGCCGGGGTCTTGCCCTGGGGCTGTGCTGGTTTCGGGGCGGCGGAAGCGGCGGTTTTGCCCGGAGCGTGGTGGGGGGCTTGCTTGGCGGCCTGATGGGCGGCGGGGGCTTTGGCTGTCTTGGTTGTCGTTTTGGGCGTTTTCGTTTCGCTCAATGGAAGTTCCTTTTAAACAAGATTATCCCAGTTCCCGAATGGCGATCTTCCAACCGGTCAACTTGGAAGCCAGCTTCACGTTGATGCCCTTTTTCCCGATGGCCAGGGAGAGCTGGTCCCGGGAGACGATCGCTTCAAGGGATTTATCGGAGGTGTCGACGGGAACGACGCGTTCGATCCTGGCAGGGCTGAGGGCCGAGCGGGCATAGGCCCCCGGATTGGCCGACCAGAGGATGACGTCGATCTTTTCGCCGCCGAGTTCCTTGCTGATCGCCAGGATCCGGCTGCCTTTTGGACCGATGCAGGCTCCAATCGGATCGACATCCCGTTCCCGGCTTGATACGGCGACCTTCGACCTTTCCCCGGGTTGGCGGACGATGTCTTTGATTTCGATGATCCCCGAGGCGATCTCCGGAATCTCGGTTTGCAGGAGGCGGCCCAGGAAATCGGGGCTGGATCTGGAAACGAGGATCTGGGTTTCCTGGCCTTTCATGCCCTTCCGGACCTGGGTGATGACGGCCCGGACCTGGGAGCCCCGGTCGAAGGTTTCCCCGGGGATCATCTCCCAGGGAGGGAGAATGATGTCCAGGTTATTGACATCCAGGACCAGGGCCCCGTTTTCAATCCGGCGATATGTTCCGGCGATGATTTCCCCAACCCGGGCAGCGAAGGTCCCGTAGATTTTCTCCGATTCGGCGTCGCGGACCTTTTGGACGAGGACGTGCTTTGCCGCCTGGGCGGCGATCCGGCCCAGGGTATCCGACGGAAGGTCGATTTCGATCGTGTCGCCGACAACCGCGTCGGCCTTCAACCGCTGGGCTTCGGCCGGCCCGATTTCCCGCCCCGGATCGGACGGGGCTTCGACGACGGTCTTGAGGCAATACACCCGGAGATCGCCCCGTTCGGGCTTGAAGGCGATCCGGACGTCCTCGTTTTTCGTATAGATGCGGGACGCCGCCACCTGGAGCGATTCCTCGATCGCTGCGACGATGGCCTTGGGCTCCACCCCGCGCTCCTTGCTGAGCTGCAGAATGGTATTCCAGACATTGATTTTCAAAGCGTCCTCATGTTTCGGGATCCGGTTGGAATTCAGCATTATATCGGAACTTCGGCGGAAGTTCAATCGGCCCGCGCACCGGCCTTTGACCCGTAAGGAGGAATTTGCTATATTGGGCCGACTTCCGGGCGCCTCGGCGCCCGTTCCGTGGAGCCGTTCGACGGTGAAGTGAATCTTTTCGCGAAGGGAAACGACGATGGCTGACGCTTTGTTCTGGCTCGCTCCGCTGGGTTCGGTCTTGGCCCTTTTTTTCGCCTGGTTCTTCTTCCGGCAGATGAAAAAAGCGCCGGAGGGAAACGATCGCATGAAGAAAATCGCCCTGTATGTCCGGCAGGGGGCGATGGCTTATCTCAAGCAGCAATATAAGGTTGTCGGGATCGTCTTTGTCTGCCTGGTCGTCATCCTGTCGGTCCTGGCTTTCGTTTTCAAAGTGCAGAATCCCTGGGTCCCGGTAGCCTTTCTGACCGGCGGCATCTTTTCCGGCCTGGCCGGCTTTTTCGGAATGAAGACCGCCACATATGCGGCCGCCCGGACGACGGAAGCGGCCCGAAAGTCCCTGGACGGCGGCTTGCGGATCGCATTCCGAAGCGGGGCGGTCATGGGCCTGGTCGTCGTCGGCCTGGCCCTGCTGGACATCTCCCTCTGGTTTCTCATCCTGAAAGCGATCTACCCGGTCAACGACGGCGGCCATAACCTGATCCTGATCACGACGACCATGATCACCTTCGGCATGGGCGCCTCGACTCAGGCGCTTTTCGCCCGGGTCGGCGGCGGCATCTATACCAAGGCGGCCGACGTCGGGGCCGACCTTGTCGGAAAGGTCGAAGCCGGAATCCCCGAGGACGACCCGCGGAACCCCGCCACCATCGCCGACAATGTCGGGGACAACGTCGGCGATGTGGCCGGCATGGGCGCGGATCTGTACGAATCCTATGCCGGGTCGATCCTGGCCACGGCCGCCCTGGGCGCGGCCGCTTTCCTGGGCACACCCGAGCTTCAATTCAAGGCCGTCGTTGCCCCGATGATCATCGCCGCGGTCGGAACGTTGCTTTCCATCCTGGGGATTTTCGTCGTCCGGACCAAGGAGGGAGCCACCCAGAAGCAGCTTCTCGGGTCGCTCGGCCGCGGGATCAACAGCAGTTCGGTCGGAATCGTCATCGTGTCCTTTGCCGTGATCAAGATCCTGGGCCTGCCCCTGGGCCTCTGGCTGGCGATGGTCGCCGGTTTGGCGGCCGGAATCGTCATCGGCAAAGCCACCGAATATTTCACCTCCTCGTCCTACAAGCCGACCCAGAGGGTCGCCGATAACGCCAAGACCGGACCGGCCACGGTCATCATCTCAGGGCTGGGCCTGGGGATGATGTCGACGACAATCCCGGTCCTCTCCGTCGTCGCCGGAACCATCCTGGCCTTCCTCTTCGCCTCCGGTTTTGACATGAATAACGTCAGCTACGGACTGTATGGCATCGGGTTGGCCGCAGTGGGCATGCTCTCAACATTGGGCATCACCCTGGCCACCGACGCCTACGGCCCGATCGCCGACAACGCCGGCGGAAACGCCCAGATGAGCGGCCTGGATGAGGAAGTCAGGAAACGGACCGACGCCCTCGACTCCCTCGGCAACACGACCGCGGCGACCGGCAAGGGGTTCGCCATCGGCTCGGCCGCCCTGACCGCCTTGGCCCTCCTTGCCTCCTATGTCGAGGAACTCAAAGTCGGCCTCATCCGGATCGGCCGGACGGTCATCGAGTTCGCCGACGGGACGACAATCAACACGGCCGCGGCCGGGTTCATGGATTTCATGCGCTTCTATAA
>JAFGEN010000183.1 GCA_016931595.1 Candidatus Aminicenantota bacterium
GAGCAAAGCATCGCCCGAAGGGTAAAAACTCAATTTTTTTATTGAAAAAATTATAGAAATCATGGAAATTTTTATGAATAATGCAGGGAAAATCCGGAGCCTTGGAGGGAGGACAATGAACATGCGCACAATGGCCCGCGCGGCGCTCGGGGCGGCGGTGATCGCCGCCGGATTCCTGGCCGGAGGGTGCGGCGGAGGGGCGGATGAGCAGTCCGTCCTCCACGTGTACACCTGGTCGGATTACATCAAGCCGGAACTCGTGGTCCGGTTTGAGGCCGAACACAACTGCAAAGTCGTGATCGATACGTTCGATTCCAACGAGGCGATGTACGCCAAGCTCAAGGCCGGAGCGACCGGATACGACGTCATCACCCCCACCAGCTACATGGTCAGCTTGATGCAAAGCCAGAACATGCTCCAGCCCCTTGACCGGGCGCTGCTGCCCAATATCGCCCAGGTCGACCCGGACTACCTGGCCGTGGCCCTGGACAAGGAGATGGCCCATTCCGTGCCGTACATGCTGACCAACACGGGCATCGCCTATTTGAAGAGCAAGGTCGAACACTTCGAGCCGTCCTGGGCGATGTTCAACCGGGCGGACCTCAAGGGGCGAATGGTCATGCTCAACGACATGCGGGAGACGATCGGGGCGGCCCTGAAATATCTCGGCTACAGCCTCAACTCGACCGACCCCGATGAGCTGGCCGCGGCCGGGGAGGTGGTCAAGCGGTGGAAGGACAACCTGGCCAAGTTCGAGAACGAGCAGTACAAGACCGGGATCGCCTCCGGCGAGTTTCTCCTGGTCCACGGCTACAGCGGCGACATTCTCCAGGTCCAGGAAGAGAACGAGGATATCGCCTTCGCCATGCCCCGGGAGGGCGGGGTTCTTTCTTGCGACGACCTGGTCATCGCCAAGTCGGCCGGGGAAGTCAAGCTCGCCCACGCCTACATCAATTTCCTCCATGACCCGAAGGTGGCCGCCGAGAACACGGAATTCATCCAGTACCTCTGCCCCAATAAGGGGGCCTATCCTCTTTTAAGCGAGGAGATCCGGACGAATCCGGGCATTTTCCTGTCCCCGGAGATCCGGGCAAAATGCGAGGTTCTGGCCGACCTGGGCGAGAAAAACGCCCTCTATATCAAGGTCTGGGACGAGATCAAGAAATAAATAAAGCAAGCTCTGCCTTAGAGGATGGGCAGGTACCGCCGAATTTCGTAGTCGCTGACCTGTTTGTCGAATTCGGCCGAGGTGTTCCTCTGGTATTCGTCGATCTCCTCGCGTTTATTGGCGATGAAGTGCGAATGGAGGTGGTTGCCCAGGGCGGCCCGGGCGATTTCGCTTTTTTCCAGCAAGCGGACGGCTTCCTCGAGGTTACGGGGAAGCGTCTGGATCCTGTGCTTTTTCTGCCGCGCCCCGCTCATCTCGTAGATGTTATCCTCGACCGGTTCGGGGAGGGGATAACGGTTGCGGACCCCGGCCAAGCCGGACGTGAGCATGGCGGCGAAGGCGGCATAGATGTTGCAGCCGGGATCGGGCGACCGCAGTTCGATCCGGGTGGCGTTTTCCTGTCCCGGCAGATAGCGTGGGACGCGGATATAAGCCGAGCGGTTTTTCTGTCCCCAGGCGATGTAAACGGGGGCTTCATACCCTTCGATCAGCCGCTTATAAGAATTGACCCACTGATTATAGACGGCCGAGAACTCCCGGGCATGGTGAACCAGCCCGCCGATGTAGGACCGGGCCGTTTCCGAAAGATGATGCGGGCCGTCTGCGTCGAAAAACAGGTTCTTCCCGCCTTTCCAGAGCGACTGGTGGACATGCATGCCGCTGCCGTTGCAGCCGTTAACGGGCTTGGGCATAAAGGTGGCGTAGATCCCGTGCATGCGGGCGACCCGTTTAACCATGTAGCGGACGAGCATGACTGTATCGGCCATCTCCAGCGCGCCGGTGTAGCGGAAATCGATCTCGTGCTGTCCGGGAGCGACCTCGTGATGATCATATTCAGACAGAATCCCCATCCGCTTGAGGAGGAGCTGGGATTCTTTCCGGATTTCGCCGTGCCGGCCGGCGAAAAAATACCCCCCGTCGTCCAGGGGCTCGGGCTCCCGGTCGTTCGGGAAGAGGAAGAATTCGAGCTCCGGGCCGACCATGAACTCGTCGATCCCGAATTCTTCGCGGGCCTTGCGGAGGGCTTCCTTCAGGATGTACCGGGCGTCGCCTTCGTAGTATGATTTCTCCGGGGTTAGGATGTCGCCGAACATGACGCCTTCGCGCCAGGTCGTTTCCGGAGAAAATCCCTGGTACGTCCAGGGGAGAAGCCGGAATGTCTTCGGGTCGGGCTTGATGACCAGGTCGCTTTCCTCGATCCGGACGAAGCCCTCGACCGAGGAGCCGTCGAATCCTTTCCCTTCTCGAAACGCTTTATCGAGCTCGCCGCTGGGGAAAGAAAAGTCCATCGGCCGGCCGAGGATATCCGGAAAGATGACCCGGATGAATTCGATCTTCAGGGAAGGTTCGAGAACCGTGCGCAGAACATCGTCCTCATCAGTGAAACCAAAGGATTTAAATGGTTTTTTTAACATATTATCCATGTTTTCTCCTGTATATGTCGTTATTTATAGAGAAAACAAAGACAATTGTCAAGTAAAATGTTTATATAGAAGACAAGTGTTAATTAATATGCTATACAATTAGGAAAAGGAGGCGTAATGATCGACGATATCTCGAAAAAAATCATCGACTGCCTGAGCCGGGATGCCAGAAAAAGCTTTCGGGAGGTCGCCAAGGAGATTGGGACTTCGGTGACGGCGGTGATCAATGCCGTGAAAAACATGGAATCCAAGGGCGTCATCCGCGGATATATCCCGGTCGTCGATTCGGTCTCGGTCGGTTATGACCTGAGCGCTGCCGTCGCCATTCGCATTTCCCAGGGGAAAATCCTCGAGATGCAGAAGAAGATCGCCGAAGATCCCCGGGTCTTCGCCGTTTACGACATCACCGGGGAGTGGGATTGCCTGGTTCTGGCCCGGTTCCGGGGCCGTGACGACCTGAACCGATTCATCAAGAAAATCAACTCCCTCCCCCATATCGACCGAACGGTCACCCATCTCGTCCTCAACACGGTCAAGGAAGAGCGGAGGGTCTTTCCTTAACCTGGATTATTCATAAATATTTTAAAATTCTTATATTTCCATTTTTTTCTATAAGATAAAAACGATGAGTATTTACCCTTCGGGCGAGCCGATATGGCCGCATTTGCTTCGTTACGAAGGGTTCGCAGTGCGACTAGCACGGCGTCACCCTTCGCGCCTTGCAACTGCAGCCATCTCGACTCGTGCATAATCCAGGGTAATTAATGCGGCTCGGGTCGCTGATCCAACGGTCGGCCGTCGGCCCGGGCGACGTGGCCGACCCATTCCTTCCCGTTCCAATAGAGGATGCCTTTCTTCAAAGCGTCTTCGACCCGATTCCTGTCGAACGGCGCGTGGATTTGACCCTCGGCCCGCAGCCGGTTGTAAAGGGACTCATAAGGGTTTGAGGCCGCCACGGCCACCACGTCCATCCGGAGGTTCAAGGTGTAGACGATCTGCGCCGGGTCGGAATGGAGATAAAAGCCATCGTTCAAAGACTCGAGGGCGGAAATAGAGGGTATGTCGCTCAAGAATGAATCAATTTCACTTCGGGGAAAGAGAAGATAGAATTCCTCGTTTCCGGGTTGGATTCCGTTGAGCTTGTAGGTCGGGTCGAATTGGGGCGACGCGCCGTTCATTTCGGAGGGGTCGAGGACGATCAGGCAACCCTTTTTATATTCGTTGTTCAAGCCGGTCAGGAAGATTTCTTTCCTCCCGTCCCCGTCGTAATCACGGAATTCGAAATCGCTGATTTGCCCCGCGTTCCAGTATTCGGCTTCCAGGCGGCCTTCGGGGCTGACGATCGCGATCTGTGTCGGATTGAAGTGAAGGATGTTGGAGGCGACCACGATCTCCGCCCGTCCGTCGCCGTTCAGGTCATCTACCCCGATTCCCCGAATAACGAAATCGTTCGGATAGGTCCGGGTGCCGGTCGTCATCGGGCGGCCCATTTCGAGGCTCCACAGCTTATTCCCTTTTGAATCGAGGCAAAACAGCGTCCCGCCATCCATTTCGTTTTTCGTAAAAGCGGCGAACATGACCTCGAGCCGGGAATCTCCGACGATATCCTTGAACATGATTTTTAATAGATGGGGGCTTTTCGGCACGAGAGACCGCTTCGTCTGAAAATGTTTGCGGTATTCGGCCTCGTCCTTGAGATTCTCCAGCTTCGTGTCGAATTCCCCCAGAGGTTGATTCTTCCTGTTGACGATGGTCAGCACGGAACCCTCGATATGAAAATCGACCGGGATATCCGATTCTCGGACGGATTTCCGAAGCGTCCATCCGAGGAAAGCGATGAAGACGACCGCCGGCCCGAGCGCCGCGATAATCGGGAGGGGAGAGCGCCGTTTCCGGGCCGGGGCATCAGCCGGCGCGGCTTTCGCTTTTTCCGTTTCGGTTTCGAGACGAAGGGAGCCGTTTCCGTTCCGGGCGCTTTTCGCCGCGATCCACCGGTCGATATCCTCGCGCTTGGCGTAGACCCGCCCCTTCTCCGTTCCTAATTTGAAAACCGGCAGGCCCGATCCCTTGGCCCAGCGCTGACAGGTTCGAATATCACATCCAAGGTAGGCGGAGATTTCTTTCCAGGAATGGAGAATATCGCCCCGCTTTTCTTGGTTCATGACTCGTTAGGCAGGGGAACTTCATACCAGAAATAAGCGGTTCTGACAAGAGGATTGGATTCGGTGAGGAGGATATCAACAAAAAATAAAAGAAGTAAAATATCATTACATTTGGTTTGGAGTCCCGATTCCTGGATTGTTCGAAAACAGACATTACGGACACTTTTCTGACAAGCAGATGGTTGAGCCACGAAGCCTGTTCCAGACGGTGGGAGGCTTTTCCTCGCATCCGGCCCGCTTTATCAGTTTTGGCACAATTCGTGCAAAAACGAGGGCGAGGATCACAATGCGAGACCTCGAAGGCAGACAGCTCGGTTACAATCTGAACATGGGCCGGAAAAGAAAGGGGAAGGCACTCCTCCTCCTCGTTTTCCCCTTTCTTGTTTCGGCGCTTTTCGGCCAGGAGGCCCTCTCTCCCCAGGGGGACCCCCTGGCCTTTCTCTCCGAGATGAAGCAGGCTTTCGAGGTCTCGGACCGGTCCGCTTATATCCGGTCCTTTGCCCCGGAGATCCGGGAACAGGAAGGGTTGGTCTTCGATTCTCTCCGTGACACCTTCCGGATGACATCGGTGATGTTCCGTCCCGTGGGCGGCCTGACCCCCGGCGATGACGGCGAAACGTTGTTCGTGAACGCCGTCTTTCGCAACGACCAGGAGTCCATGCTGGAAACGTGGAAACTTCACCTCGTTCGGGAGGGAGACCGCCGGGTCATCCGCTCGAAGTCGATCGCGGGAAATCCGGCCATCCATTATACCCTGTCCTTCCCGTCCGAACGGAGCGTCCGGGC
>JAFGEN010000184.1 GCA_016931595.1 Candidatus Aminicenantota bacterium
AGCATCAGCTCGATCATCATCCGCCGGGCCTCGATGACCCGCTTGGTGTCGGTGCGGACAATCAGGCCCGCCTCGACCGGGTAGGTGCAGGAGGAGACCAGCCGGGATTTCGGCGCTTCTCCGATTTCGACAAGACAGAGGCGGCACCCTCCCCACGGCGAGAGCCCTTCATCGTGACACAAGGTCGGGATCTCCAGGCCGTAGAAGCGGGCTGTTTCCAGGATCGTCCAATGTTCCTCCGCCTGAACTTCCAACCCATTCATGATGAATGAAATCATGATTTCTCCTTCATCGCCTTGATCGCCGCTTTCCCGTCTTCGGTCTCAAGGTCGCAGCGGAGGCAGCGGCGGGCTTCTTGGATGGCGGCTTTCTCGCTCAGGCCGAGCTCCACTTCCTTGAAGTTGTTCGCTCGGCTCTTGGTCGATAACCGGTTCATCTTGGGCCGCCGGGCTTTCAGGATTTCTTCTTCGGACAGGGTCGGCGGTGCGACGTAGAGCGATGGGCGAGACAGCTTGTAATCGGGCTTGAGCGGTTTGCCCTCGACATATTGAGCGATCATTTCGGCCGCTTTCTTGCCCGCGGCCATGGCGTCGACGACCATGTTCGGCCCGGTGACCGCGTCGCCGCCGGCGAACACCCCGGCCCGGGTGGTCATGGCCGTCTCCTCGTCGATGACGATGTTTTCCCCGTGCCGGTTGATCTCGTCCCCCTCTCCGATGTAGGAGGTGTCGGGGCGCTCGCTGATGGCCAGGATCAGGGTATCGAGCTTGTGGATGAAATTCGAACCCTCGATCGGGACCGGCTTGGGCCGGCCGCTTGAGTCCAGCTCTCCGAGTTTCATCTTGACGCACTCGATCTCGACGGCCTTCCCATAGCTCATCAGGACCTTCACCGGGGTGACGAGGAAGCGGATGTCCACGCCTTCCTCGATGGCCGCTTCGACATCCTCGGCGATGGCCGGCATTTCGGCCTTCGTTCGACGGTAGAAGATGGTCACTTCCTCGCAGGCGGGATCGCGGAGGGCGACTCGGGCGGCGTCGATCGCGGAGTTGCCCCCGCCGACGACGACCACCCGCTTGCCGATGGCGACTTTTTTCCCCATGTTGATCTGGCGAAGGTACTCCAGGGAGTGGAGGACGCCTTCGGCGTCTTCCCCGGGGATCCCCATGTGGAGGGATTTCCCCGCCCCGGTCGCGCAGTAGACCGCTTTGTAGCCGGACTTGAACAGCCCGTCGATGGTGATATCCCGGCCGAGGGTTTTGTTCAGCCGGATATCGACGCCGGCGTTTCTGATCTGCTCGATTTCCTTCTGGACGAGCGGGCCGGGAAGCCGGTGATCGGGAATCCCGACGGCCAACATGCCGCCGGGAACGGAGAGAGCTTCGAAGATGGTCGGCCGGAATCCTTTCTGGGCCAGGAAATAGCCGGCGGTTAAACCGGCCGGGCCGGCTCCGATGATGGCGATCTTTTCCCGGTTATGCTCGACCTTCTTCGGGACGTAGGTGATCCCGTTTTTGTCCGCCCAATCGGTGACGAACCGCTTGAGGCTCCGGATGGAAATAGGCTCGCCGCTTTCTCCCGCCCGGCAATGAAGCTCGCAGGGGTGGTGGCAAACCCTGGCGCAGACGGAGGGAAGGGGGTTGTCCTTCATGATGATCTTGAAGGCGTCCTCGTATTGGCCCGAGGCGATCAGGGCGATGTAGGTCGAAGCCTCCTGTCCGATCGGGCAGACGTACTGGCAGGGGGAGGAAACGATTTCCTTGCAGACCTGGGCCGGGCACTTCTTCCGCCGGATGTGCTGGCGGTACTCGTCCTTGAAATAGCGGAGTGTAGACAGGACGGGATTAGCGGCCGTCTGGCCCAGGGCGCACATCGAAGCGTCCTTGCAGGCCGCGGCCAGATCCTCCAGGATTCCGATGTCCTCTTCTTTCCCCTTGCCCTCGGTGATCCGGGTGACGATCTCCCACATCCGCTGCGTCCCCTCCCGGCAGGAAACGCATTTGCCGCAGGACTCGTCGCGGAGGAAGTTGAGAAAGTACTTGGCCAGGTCGACCATGCATGTCTTGTCATCCATGACGATCATGCCGCCCGAGCCCATGATCGAGCCGGCGGCGGCCAGGCCTTCGTAGTCGATCGGCAGGTCGAGCTTGCTGGCAGGGAGGCAGCCGCCGGAAGGACCGCCCGTCTGGACGGCCTTGAACTTCCCACCCCCGGGAATGCCGCCCCCGATGCCGAAGATGATGTCGCGGAGGGTGATGCCCATCGGGACTTCGACCAGTCCGGTGTTGTTGATCTTGCCCACCAGGGAGAAGATCTTTGTCCCTTTGCTGGTCTTGGTTCCCAATGCGGAGAACCATGCGGACCCGCGGCGGATGATATTCGGCACGGTCGCCCAGGTCTCAACGTTGTTGATGACCGTGGGCTTTCCCCAGAGTCCCTTCTGGGCGGGATAAGGGGGGCGCTGACGGGGCATGGCGATTCGACCCTCGATGGAGGCGAGGAGAGCCGTTTCCTCGCCGGAGACGAACGCGCCGGCGCCCTGGACGACTTCGGCGTCGAAGTCGAATCCCGTACCGAGGATGTCTTTGCCCAGCAATCCCCTTTCTCTGGCCTGGCTGATCGCGATGTCCATGCGTTTCAGGGCCAGGGGATATTCGCGACGAATGTAGATGAAGCCTTTCTCGGCGCCGACGGCCTTGGCTCCGATGATCATTCCTTCCAGGACGCCATGGGGGTCGGCTTCGAGAACGGACCGATCCATGAAGGCCCCCGGGTCGCCTTCGTCCCCGTTGCAGACCAGGTACTTGGGCGAACCTTTGGCCAGGCGGCAGGCCAGCCACTTTTTGCCGGTGGGGAAGCCCGCTCCTCCGCGACCGCGGAGTCCGGCGGCCGTGATTTCTTCGATGACGGCCTCCGGGGTCATGGAACCGAGGGCCTTGCCCAGGGCTTCATAGCCGTCGAAGGCGATGTACTCCTCGATCTTCTCGGGATCGATCCGTCCGCGGTTGCGGAGGACGATCAACTTCTGGTGCTTGAAGAACTCGATGTCCTTCATCTTCGGCACCGGCTGTGTTTCCGCCGGAGGGACGAACATGAATTTTTTTACCGGGCGGCCCTTGAGAATATGCTCCTCGACAAGGTAAGGGATGTCTTTGACCTGGAGCTTCTGGTAGAAGATCCCGTCGGGATGGACCATGAGGATCGGTCCCTGTTCGCAGAAACCGTTGCAGCCCGTGGCGATGATCAGGACTTCGTCCTCGAGCTTCCTCTTCTGGATCTCCTTTTCCAGGGCTTCCTTGATCTTGAACGACCCGCTGGAGACGCACCCCGTCCCGGCGCACACGAGCAAATGAGTTCGATATTGTTTCAAGGGCACCTCTCAGTACAGTGTTTCGCAGCCGACGGCCAGGGCGTATTCCATCACAACGCGTTCGTCCAGGACGTGGTCGACCAGGATCTTGCGGATTTTCTGGGAATTCAGGTCGACGTACTTAACCGGAGGATTGCCGGCGATTTCAATCGTGGCCATAGGTTCTCGGCTGCATAATCCGGCGCATCCCGAAGTCGTGACAATCACGTCCTTGATTTTCCGCTTCTGCATCTCATCGAGCAGGGCGTCCATGACCTCGCGGGCGCCGGCGGCGATCCCGCACGTTCCCATGTGAATCGTCACTTTGGCCCGGCCTTGACCTTCCCGGATCGTTAAAAGGGCCCGGGTCGCATCGCGGACTTTGGCCAAGTCCTGGATGGTGAGCTTTTTCCCCGGAGCCGGAGCGGCCGCCGTTTTGCGTGTCGCGGCTTTCTTGGAACTCGGCTTCTTGAGGGCGTTCACGGGGATGGGCTTTGCTTTGACCGGGGCCTTTTTCACGACCTTCTTCTTGTTCTTGGCCGAACTCTTTTTTTGAACCATCGGAACTCCTTTCTCTCTTGAATTCCGTTCCCTCAGTCGGCCGCGGCCGGTTGAGGCGCCGGAGAGCCTACAGCCCTGGATGCGGCTTTTGCCGGCTTCTGGTACTTTTTCAGGATGGCGGTGACCTTGCGAACCGTGGTGTGGCCGAAATACTCGCCGTCCACGGTGACGACGGGCCCGATGGCGCAGCAGCCGAGACAGGCCACGGTTTCGACCGTGAATTGCTTGTCCTTGGTTGTCTCGCCCGCCCGGACGTCGAGCCGTTGCTCGAATTCCTCCAAAATTCGGCCCCCGCCGCGGACATGACAAGCCGTGCCCAGGCAAATCTGGACGAAATGCTTGCCGCGCGGTTTCAGGCTGAAGGCGCGGTAAAATGTGACGACGCCGACAATTTCACTCAGGGGCATGTCCAAAGCCTTGGCCACGCGGCGGAGCGATTCGGGCGGAAGGTAATTGAACTCCGTCTGGATGTCCAGGAGAAGCGCGATCAGATTCTTGCGCAGTCCGTGATGCTTGCTGATGATGGATTCGACTTTCTGTTCGTCGGTCAAGCTTGTTCCTCCATTGTCCGGGGATTTGCGGACCGCTCCGCCGATCCGGCTTTTTGACGGAACACCGTCGCGGAGCGGCGTCGGGCCGAAAGGACGGGGAAAAAGGGGGTTAGCGGGGCGATGGGGCCGGAGACCCACTCTCCAACGAGTCTCATCCTCGACTGGCTGATCGACAGTCTTTGATGCATAAATTTACAGTGTCGATTTATAACAAAACGATATTGGCTTTGTCAAGGCAAATGCGGATCATGTCAACGCAAAGTGAACATGTCCGGCTAGGTTCTTCCGATGCGCTTCAATCCGACCCGGAGTTCGCCGGTGACCGTACGGATGAGTTCCGGGCCGATTCCGGCCGTCGTCGATGGGAGGTTGCGCAGGCGAGAGCCGTCATACCGGAAGACGAGGCCGTTGCGCCGGTGGCGATAGAAGAATCCGACATCCGCATGGCCGAAGATCAGAGCCGCGAGCGTCGCCGCCATCCGGGTCAGAGGAGGCCTGTCGATATGATGAAACCGGAATCGGACCGTGACCTTCGTGCCTTGTCCGGGTGTCGTCCGTATCGACAACCGGCCGCCCGACTGCTCCGCGGCTTGGGCCAGAAGGGGAAGGCCGAGCCCGGTCGCCTTGCCCTTGGTGGAGAAAAAGGGGTCGAGGGCCCGACGGAGCGTCCGGCGGGACATTCCCCGTCCGTTGTCGCGGACAAGGATTGTCAACGCGTCGCGTCGCTCGTTCTCATTGATGAGAATCGCAACCCGCGTCGCTCCGGCGGCGACGGCGTTCTCGGCGATGTCGAGGACGTGGAGCGAAAGGTCTTCCATCATGAGCGGCACACGGTTCTCCCCCCCGATCCTTTGATGGCCAGGCGGAGCTCGTCCCAAGTTTTTGCGGCCATGCGGAACTCCGTCCAGGCGCGTCCGATCTCCTCGGGCCGATGGGCATCGGAGAACCGGACGAGGGGGAGGGAATCGTCGGCGATGATGACTTGGCGGGCGCGCTCCCGGCTTCTCCACGAGGAGACTTCCAAGGCATCGAGGGCGAGGCCTGGAGGAATGAATCCCAATTGGGAGAATAAGCTGAAGGACTCGCGGTCGACGTGCGAGGCGATCGCCAATCCGCCGTTCCGATGAATCAGCTCGACGACCTCGAAGACGTTCATTGTCGTCGCCGCAATCAGGAAACGCCGGCTGAAACCGGTGACTTCGTCGCCCTCATTGACGATCACCTGGTCTTTGATGAAGGGCGCGTTTGCCTCCGTCTCGGGGAGTTTCCGGAAGACTTCGTCCTGCACGCGCAGGACCTCCTCCATGGTTTCGAACAGGCCCAAGACGTGAACTTCCTCCTCGGAGGTCAGTTCCATGCCCGGAAAGACCGTCAGTCCCGTTCCCTCGGCGGCCCGGAGCACGGCGGCGGCATTTTCCGCCGTGTTGTGATCGGTCACGGCAATGATCTCCAGCCCTTCCTCAAGGGCCCGCTCCACGATCTTCCGGGGGTAAATGGACAACTCTCCGCAAGGGGACAGGCAGGAATGAATGTGGAGGTCGGCACGAAAGCGCCGGAGCGCCATTAGCTTCCTTTTATTCCTTGTCCATAGAGCCGGCCGGAGAACTCGAAGGCGCTGAGAGACGTGCCGAAAATCGGGACGCGTTCTTTTTCCGCCCGGGCCACGGTCTCGGCCGCCGGTTCGCGTCCGTTGACGAGAACGACGGCCGCCAACTCTTTGAGCGCGGCGACGGCGACGATGTTGGGATGAACCTGGATGGTGATCCAGAGTTGGTCTTTTTGGCCGTGGGCGATCACGTCGCTGAGAAGGTCGCCGGCATAGCCGCCGCCGATTGTCCGCGTCAATTCGAGCCCTTTTGAAAAGACCTTGAGGTCAAACCGTTCGATCAGTTCAGCCAGGTTCATTTCTCCTCCTTGCTCATGAACGGACAGTCGGTGATGGCGGCCTCGCCGCGAACGATGTCATCGGCCAGGGTCCGGCAGTCGGGAGCGCCGCAGGCCCCGCAATCCTTGTGCGGCAGCCGTTTGATGATGTCGTTTCTTTGATTGGCTTTCCGGATGGCCTGGACGGGATCGGCGTCCAGAGGGGGAATGTCCAATGGCTTGACCGGATGCTGGAAGGATAGGAAATCCTTTTGGATCAGAAGATCGATGTCCGAGTTCTCGACGACGGTCCGATCTCCCAGCGTGCTGACCAGGCCCAGGATCCGGCTTTTGGCCAGGAAGCGGTTCTCGACGACCAATGGGCCCCCGACGCAGCCGTCGGGGCAGACCATGCACTCCAGCAGATCCAAGTCCTTGAGGAGTCCGATTTCGACCTGATTCAACACCCGGATCGTGTCTTGGATCCCGGAGACGGCGATGGTTCGGTGGTTTTTCAAGCTCCGGGTTTCTCCTCCCGAGAGGGCCGTGCCGATCCCGATGCCGCTGAGGAGGGTTTCCGGAAAAAGACGTCTCAGGATCGCGTCATCCTCATTCCGCCGAAGCGCTTGACAGATCGGCTTGTAGATGTCCCGAATGGATATGGCTCCGTCCAGGTAGGATTTTTCCAACGAGGCCGGGTAGTTGATGGAAACCATTTTCGCCGGACAGGGCGTGATATGGATGATCCCGATGCCGGCCGGAGGGATCTTGAGGACGCGGGAGAGATTGGCCCGCAAGATCTTGGCCGCGATCTCCCGCGGCGGTTCGATGGGGACGATGTGATTGCAGAGGGACGGAAAACGCCTCTGGATCAGCCGGACGACCACCGGACATGTCGAGGCGATCAGCGGCCGGGGCTGGGGATGATCCCGAAGATACTCCTCGAGGGCGGCATTGGTGAGCTCGCAGACCGAGCTGAGCTCGTAGACCTGGTCGAAGCCGATGCGGCGCAGGGCGAAGAGGATGTCATTTGGAAGGACCGTATTGTCGAATTGCCCAAAAAGAACCGTCGTCGGGATGGCCACCTTGTATTGGAAGGCGTTCAGGTCCGAAAACGAAGTTGTTTGGGATTCGATGGCTCCGTGGGGACAGTAACGGATGCATGCTCCGCAGTCGATGCAGAGTTCATTGATCAGATGCGCCTTGCCGTTCTTGATGCGAATCGCCTTGGTCGGGCAGGAGACCAGGCAATGGACGCATCCTTGGCATTTTTCCTGGTTGATGCTCAGGGGATGGCGGGCTTTGGCGGTCATGGCTGATGCCTTTCGGTCAGGACGACCATGGTCAGCCGTGTCCCTTTTCCGATTTCGGAGGTGATTTCGAGTTCGTCGGTGTTTTTCTTGATGTTGGAAAGGCCCATGCCGGCTCCAAAGCCGAGTTCGCGCATCTCCGGGGTGGCCGTTGAATAGCCTTCATTCATGGCCAGTTCGATGTCCTCAATGCCGGGGCCGGAATCCTCGATCACGATCCGGATTTTGAGCGGGGTGGCCGAGAGGTCCAAAACGCCGTGCTCGGCATACATGATGACGTTCATTTCGGCTTCATAGGATGCAATGGCCGCCCGGCGCACGCTCGGGGCGGGCAGCCCGAGTTCCTTCAGAAGATTCTTGACTTCGCAGGAGACTTCCCCTCCCCGCGAAAAATCTCCTCCCTGGATCTCGAATTTCTGCCGGAACACGATTTCTCTGTTCATCGCATTCCATCCGGCAGATTGCCTGAAATCCTCCAACACGCCTCAAACATGGAACATCCGGTGGCGATGATGGGGAGTTTTTTGGCCGCGGCCTCGTCCACGACCGCGGCATTCGGGCGCTTTCCCTGGACGACGATGATGCCCATGGCGTCGACCAGGCAAGCGGTTCGAACGACGTGGGCGTTGACCAATCCCGTTATCAAGGTCGATCCCGGCTCGGAAAAGGACAGGACATCGCTCATCAAATCGGAGGCGAAGACTTTTGAGCAGCCGGCCTCGAGATCCAGTCCCGGCGTCAACAATTCCCCCTTCACCAGAACCAGCATTTCTCTCAGGGTCAGCATGACAACACCCGAACGGAGCCTGTCTTCCGGGAATGCGACCCTATAGTAATACGGGATGTTCGGATTCGTCAAACCCTCCGACGGGAATTCAATCCCGTCCGACGGGCGGAACAAATGACCGCTTGGAAATGATCCCCGAATCCGGATAGAATGGACGGGCCCGAACTCCATCCGACGAAGGGAGCTCGATATGGACGAACAAACCTCCGGGCCGCTCGTTCCGGCCGAATCCGACATGAAGGAATTCACCCCGAGGGCGGTCTTGCTCGGAATCCTGATGGCCGTCTTCATGGGGGCGGCCAACGCCTACCTTGGCCTCAAGGCCGGGATGACGATCGCCGCCACGTACACGACGGCGGTCATCGGGATGGCCGTGATCAAGGGCCTCAAGGGGACACTCCTTGAGGAAAACACCGCCCGGACGATCGGCTCGATCGGGGGAAACGTCGCCACCGGAGCGATTTTCACCCTGCCGGCCTTTTTCATCGCCGGGATCTGGTTCCCGTTCTCGAAATTCGAGCATTACCTGATCGCCACGGTGATCCTGATCCTGGGGGCGGTTCTCGGAATCATGTTCGTCACCGTCACCCGGCGCGTCCTGATCGCCGACAAAGACCTCCCGTTTCCCGAATCCATCGCCGCATCCGAGATCCACAAGGCCGGCCAGAAAGGCGCCGGCGGCACCCGCCATCTCCTGGCCGGGGCGGGCCTGGGAGCGCTCTTTACGATGCTGACGGAATTTCGGTTCGTCGCCCTGAAGTGGGAATCGGTCTTCTCCGTCGGCAAGGGCTCGATGCTGCTGCGCGGCCCGGAGATGAGCCCGGCCTTTCTCGGCGTCGGTTACATCATCGGGCCGAAGCTGGCCGCGATCAATTTCAGCGGCGGCGTGCTGGCCTGGGGCCT
>JAFGEN010000185.1 GCA_016931595.1 Candidatus Aminicenantota bacterium
CGCCAGCAGGTCGTCCTGGAGGAAGAGCACACGGAACAGGACGAGCTCGACTGGCTCGAAGCCGAGGGGCCGACGTCTCCCGACCTTTTGAGCTTCATTCGGGAGAACGAGGCCGCCTACGATTATTTCATTTTCTTCAGCTACCGCTATTGGCACTCCTACTGGGGGATTCAAGCCGTTCCCGGGAAGGCCATCCTCGTGCCCACGGCCGAGCGCGATGCGGTCATCGACCTGCGCTTCTTCAAGGAGCTCCTCCGCCTGCCCCGGGCCTTCATCTACAACTCCGAGGAGGAGCGGGCGATGATTCAGACGGTTTCGGGGAATGGGGCCGTTCCGGGTCTTGTCGTGGGTGTGGGGACGGAAGTCCCGGCCGAGGCCGACGGCGACCGCTTCCGGAGAAACCACGGAATCTCCAAGCCGTATCTCCTCTACCTCGGCCGGATCGATGAAAACAAGGGGTTTCCTGAGCTGTTCACTTTTTTCATCCGGTTCAAAAAAGAGACGGGTTCCGACGCGGTCCTCGTCCTGATCGGAAATTCCATCCTCCCCATCCCCGAACATCCCGACATCCTGCCCCTCGGCTTCCGGCCCGAACAGGACAAGTTCGATGCCTTGGCTGGAGCCGCGGCGCTGGTCATGCCCTCGTTTTTCGAAAGCCTGTCCATGGTCACCCTCGAAGCCTGGGCCCTGAGTCGTCCGGTCCTGGCCAACGGGAGGTGCGAGGTGCTTCGGGGCCAGTGCCGCCGGTCCAACGGCGGGTTGTATTACGACAATTACCCCGAGTTTCGCGAAGGGCTGAAGCTTCTTCTTGGTTCGGCCCCTCTTCGGCGGGCCCTGGGGGATAACGGCTGCCGTTATTTCCAGGAAAACTACACCTGGGATATTATCGAAGAAAAATATCTCGAAACCGTCCGCCGACTCGGCCAGGAGCCCTAATGGACGTTCATCAATTCGCCACTTCCATCTCCTACGGGGACGCCATTTCCGACGAGATGCTCGAGATCCAGGGCGTCCTTCGGGAGAAGGGATACCGCTCGGAAATCTTCGTCCGCCAGTTCGACCCTCGCTCGGCCTCGGCCGTCCGGGACTACCGGGAATATCCGGGCTGGAGCCGCCCGGACAATGTCGTCATCTTTCATTTCTCGATCGGCTCGCCCGTCTCCAAGATGTTTCTCCGGATCCCCGACCGGAAGATCATGATCTACCACAACATCACCCCGGCCCTCTTCTTTCTCGATTCCCACCGGGTCTTGACCCGGGAATGCCACAAGGGCCGGCTGGAAATCAACATGTTCGTCGACAAGGTCGACCTGGCCCTGGGCGATTCCGATTTCAACCGCCGGGAGCTGGCCGAGGTCGGTTATCGGAAGACCGGGGTCCTGCCGATCCTGATGAACTTCGAGAAGTTCAAGGGCCGGGCCGACCCGGTGACGAAAGCCCTGTTCGAAAAGAAAATGACCACGCTGCTGTTCGTCGGCCGGGTCATTCCGAACAAGAAATTCGAAGACGCGGTCAGGGTGTTTTATTTCTACAAGAAGCACTTCAACCCGAATTCCCGACTGATCCTGGCCGGCGATTACCGCGGGCAGGACCGCTACCTGGCCGGGCTCCAGGCCCTGATCGCCCGGCTCCGGTTGACCGATGTCCACCTGACCGGCCACGTCGAATTCCCGGAACTGCTGGCCTGTTTCCAGGCGGCCGACTATTACCTCTCCATGAGCGAGCACGAAGGCTTCGGGGTGCCGTTGCTGGAAGCCTTCCACCTCGGGATACCCGTCGTCGGTTTCGACGCGGGGGCGGTCGCCGAGACCATGAACGGAGGCGGGGCGGTCATTCGGCGGAAGGATTTCCTCCGGACGGCCGGCCTGATCGACGTCCTCGAGCGTGACCCGAACCTCCGCCGTCGCCTGGTCGAAGGCCAAACAAAGGCCTTGAAGCCGTTCCTTCGGGAAAACGTCAGCCGGGTGCTCCTCGAAAAAGTCGCCGAGGTGGCCGCCGGATGAGAGTCGACCAGCTCGTTCCGGCCTTCCATCGCGGCGACGCGATCGGCGACGAGGCCTGGGAACTCCGCTCGTTTTTCCGGGCCGAGGGCCACGAGAGCGAAATCTACTGCCTGGGCCGGGACCGAGGGCTGGAGGGAGAATCGAGGCTGTTTTCGGAATTCCCGCCGCTGTCCGCCTCCGACGTCACGATCCTCCATTTCGCCCTGCCTTCGCCGCTCACCGCCGCCCTGGCCGCCCTCCCCTCGAAAAAGGCGGTCATCTACCACAACATCACCCCGGCCGAATTCTTCGAAGACGTCAATCCGGAATTCGCCCGGATCGCCCGGGTGGGAAGGGAGGAGCTGGCCCGGCTGGCGTCCGTGTGCGACTTGAGCCTGGCCGACTCCGAATACAACCGGCTCGAGTTGGCTGCCCTGGGATTTCGTAACACCGCCGTGTTCCCCCTCTTCGTCGATTTCGACAAATACACCCGTCCCGACCACACGTTGCTCCGCGGTCTCTACCGAGATGACCGGGTCAACATCCTTTTCGTCGGCCGGGTCGCGCCCAACAAGAAAATCGAAAACCTCATTAAGACCGTTTTCTATTATAAAAAATACATCTCTCCTCTCGTCCGCTTGATCATCGTCGGGAAAACGAACACCTTCCCGGAGTACTTCGCATCCGTTTCCCGAATGGCCGATGAATTCTACCTCAAGCCCGGCGAGGTCCGTTTCATCGGCCATGTCCCCGACGATGAGATGTACGCCCTTTATCGCGCGTCCGATGTTTTTCTCTCCCTCAGCGAGCACGAGGGATTCTGCCTGCCGCTCGTTGAGAGCATGATGTTCGACCTCCCCATCGTGGCCCTCGGGGCGGCGGCCGTCCCTTACACCCTGGGCGAGGCCGGGCTGGTTCTCCATGAATTTCGCCCCGGCCGGACGGCCGAGGCGGTCCACCTGGCGGCCAAGGACCCCTCGCTTCGGGCGGCTCTCGTAGAGAGCGGGCGCCGCGAGCTCCGCCGGCTGAAGGATTTCCCCCGGGAGGCGTTCCTCCGCGACCGGCTGGCCGCGATTCAGAGGCTGGGATGAAAATCGCCTTTGTTGTCCAGCGATACGGCAAGGACGTGATGGGGGGCTCGGAGCTTCACTGCCGGATGGTGGCCGAACGGCTGGCCCGGCGGGGACACGACTGCACGGTCTACACGACGGCGGCCAAGGATTACATCACCTGGAAGAACGAATACCCCGAGGGGGAGTCGATCCTCAACGGCGTCGCGGTCAAGCGATACAAGGTCGAGAGGCCGCGCGACATCCTGTCGTTCAACGCCTTTTCGGATTGGATCTTTTTCCATCCCCATACCCGGGCCGACGAGTTCAGGTGGATGGAAAAGCAGGGGCCGTTCAGCCTCGACCTCATCCTGGCCCTGGAACGGGAGGAACGGCTTCATGACCGGTTCATTTTCTTCACCTATCTTTATTACAACACGTACTGGGGGCTGAAGGCGGTCAAGGGGAATCCGCTCCTGGTCCCGACGGCCCATGACGAGCCGGCTTTGCGCCTGGACATCATGGGCGAGGTTTTCGAGCGGCCGGCCGGGTTCGTTTTCAACACCGCGGCCGAGCGGGACATGCTCGCCTCCCGTTTCTCATTCGAAGGAAAGGCCCAGGACATCGTCGGCGTGGGGGTGGACATCCCCGA